>JANXTV010000548.1 GCA_025352185.1 Oligoflexia bacterium | reverse complement strand
TCGTTCCCTCGAGCGGATCCAGCGCGAGATCGAGTTTCGCCCCCCCGCCCTTCCCGACTTTTTCTCCGATGTAGAGCATCGGAGCTTCGTCGCGCTCCCCTTCACCGACCACGCCGCGGTCGAAGCGATGCGAGCCGCGATGAACTCGATCGAGTTCGATGGCCGCGTCGTCATCGGTGAAGGCGAGCGCGACGAAGCTCCCATGCTCTACATCGGAGAAAAAGTCGGGAAGGGCGGGGGGGCGAAACTCGATCTCGCGCTGGATCCGCTCGAGGGAACGACGATCTGTGCGAACGGCGGTAATAATGCGCTTTCCGTAATCGCGGTGGCCGAAGACGGAAACTTCCTCCACGCGCCCGATACGTACATGTGGAAAATCGCGGTCGGGCCCGAAGCGAAGGGTGCGATCGATCTCTCGCGGACGCCTACGGAAAATTTAAAGGAAATTGCGAAGGCGAAAAAAGTTCCACTCGACCAGCTGACGGTGATCATTCTCGATCGCCCCCGGCATAAAGAACTCATCGCCGAAGTCCGCGCCTGCGGTTCGCGGATCTGGCTCATCGGCGACGGCGACGTTTCGGCGGCCATCGCGACGGCGCGGCCGGGAACTGGGGTCGACGTTTTAATGGGGTCCGGCGGAGCGCCGGAAGGCGTGATCGCGGCGGCGGCACTCCGGTGTCTCGGCGGGGATTTCCAAGGTCGGCTGATTTTCTGAAACGACGATGAGAAGTCACGCGCGACGAAAATGGGAATAAAAGATTTTGACCGCACTTATCGGATGGAAGATCTCGCGAAAGGGAACGTGATGTTCTGCGCGACGGGCGTCACCCAGGGCCCTTTCCTAAACGGAGTTCGCTTCGTAAAGGGTGGGGCGCATACGCATTCGATCGTCATGCGGTCTTCGACCGGCACCATTCGCCACATCGAAGCCGAACATCGTTTCGACACGAAACCGAATTACAATTTTAATTAAGTTACTGCATTTCGTTTAAATCACTTCAGTCACGTAAGGGACCCACTCATGGCCGTAGCCTCGCTCACTAAAGTTTACGATGTATCGAAGGAAAAGTTTTTCGCCACCGTCGCTGCGTACGAGAATTATCCGCAGTTCGTGACCGGATGTAAAAAAATCGAAGTCGAGCGGAAAGCGCCCGGCCACGCCCGCGTGAAGTACGCGATGAACATGATGGGGAAGGACCTCTGGTACGTCCTCGAGCACACCGAAGACGCCGCTTCGGGAATCCTTACGTGGAAACTCGTCGAGTCCGACCTTCTAAAGGTGAATCAAGGGACTTGGACGATTAAAGACGTAGGCGGAAAGACGGAAGTGACTTACTCGCTCGAGATTGAGTTTAAGATCTGGATCCCGGGCCCGGTACTCAAGGGGCTTACGCAAACGACGCTCCCGAGCCTGATCGGCGAGTATGAAAAACAGGCGAAGAAATCGGTATGAGTGACGAACGCGATGATTCGGGGCTAGGCTCGAAGGCCGGCGATTTACTTAAAAAAGCGATCACCGTCGGAATCGGTGCGGCGTTTCTCACCGAAGAAAGTATCCGGGCGACCGTGGGGGAGTTAAAACTCCCGAAAGAACTCGTCGCGAATCTCCTCGCGCAGGCGAACACGACGCGCTCCGAGTTTCTCGGAAAATTCTCGCAGGAAATCATCGAGAAGATTCAGGCGAAAATTAACCCCGTCGAGCTCGTGAACGAAGTCCTCCGGAAAAACGACATCGAATTCACCATCAAGGTGAAGGTTACGCCGAAGAAAAGCGAATAGGCGCCTAGTAACGACAGTCGTAGAATTCCGCGCCGGTGAAACCCGGGATAAACGCCGCGTGAATATCGCCGTCGGTCCAGGCGACGTTTACGATGAGCTTCCGGTTTTCGTACGCCGGCACAATCGAATAGACGAGCGTGCCGTTATCGCGGGCGCTATAGCCGCGGTAGGCCCAGTGCGCGTGCACGGATTCGAGGGCGCCGAGAACCCATTCTTCGCGGTTATGGTTATAGGAGTTGTCGTTTATTCCTCCCTCGCGCGCTAATTTTTTGAAAGCGGGGAGGGTCGTGTCGATGATGACTTGGTAGCGGTTTGTATACGGTCCGGTTTTCTGGGATTCGAGACGGGCTTCTCCACCCTCACAGCTCATGACGGTCCGCCACGGTTCGTCGGCGAATGCGGACAGGGATCCGAAAGAGATCGAGACGAGAGCGAAAGCGGAAAAGAATGAATATGCGGACTTCACGGTAAAAACCCCCGGGGATCATCAGGATAATAAGTAGGGGAGATGTATACCGCGTAGCAGCATTATATCAAGTAGGAACTCGATGCCGGCGCGAAAACGAGGTCTAGCGTTTAATCAGCGCTTCGATATCTTTACGATTTTCGACGATCTTCGAGATCAGTCCGAGTTCGAGTGCGGTTTTCGGATCGATCCAGCGATCGCGGTCCATCAACTCTTCGAACTTCTCGAGCGGCGTGCCCGTCCGAGTGGAGTAGAGGCGGTGAAGTTTCTTTTTCATCTCGATGATATCGGCGGCATGGATTTCGAGGTCCGAGGCCTGGCCCCGAAGGACGCCGGAAATCAGAGGTTGGTGAATGAGAAATTTTGAATTCGGGAATGCGAGGCGATCTTCTTTCTCCGCGCAAAGGGCGATGACCGAACCCATGCTCGCGGCGAGACCCGCGGCGAGCGTGATCACGCGGGGCTGGATAAAGCGGGCGGTATCGTAAATTGAAAAACCCGAATAAACCTCGCCACCCGGGCAATCGATCCAGAGGATGATCGGAGCGGTCGGATTCGCGCGTTCGAGCGCGAGGAGCTGACGATTTACCTTTAGCGAAAGTTCGGAGTTCACTTCGCCACTGACGAAAACCACGCGGGATTCGAAAAGGTGCTGATCAATCGGGGTGAAGGCTTGGGTCGTACCAGTCGCAGGGGTCGTTTCGGGCTTCGTTTCGCTCATATGGACCTAGTTTAGGGTCCGCTTCGCGGGGGAGTCCAGGCTAATTTCTTCGCGCGGGGCGCCGTACGGCTCCTTCGTACCCTTGCCCGTGCCTCCCCGTGCGCCGAGAACGATAATCCGGATTAAATTTCCATTTTTCGCTTTTCCGTTACGATTACAGAATGAAGCTCGATCTTCGTTTCGCACTTGGGTTTTTTCTAGGATTGGTTTTGTTAGCTTCACCGTCGGGCTTCGCCGCGGGTTACTGCGACGGCCACTCCGTAGCGATTCGCGCTACCGGGGCCGGAGTCGAGGGGCGCCGCTACCGCGAAGGGGTTTTAGTTTCCCGGTGGATGGTCTTTACCCCGGCCTGTTCGGACTACTGGAGTCCGGTCGATTCGGGGAAACTCGTCGTGTTTCAAGCCTGCCACCACCTTTACGCCGTGAACTGCTACGGCCAAGGCTGGATACCCGTTTCGGGCGGTGATCCGAGCGGAATGGGAAGCGGAAAATTAGCGCTCGAGGCGATCCCAAATGGTGAGGTCACTTATCTCAGGGTGGGCCGGCAGTTTTTCCGTCTCACCGTATTAGGGGAGAGCCGAGAAATCAGCGCGGCTGAATACTACCGCCACGCCGAAGTCGCTGCCTTACTTTAAGTCTTCGAGGCCTCCGGAACTGCAGTTCATCGGAAACCCTTTACCGTCTACGGTGAGCGTCGCGCCGACCTGCCAGTAAGTGAGTCCGTGATAGCTAAGCTCCTGTTTCGTCGCCGTGGGAGACATTCTTAAAGTGACTTCGCCCAGGTCGCCGGAAAAACTAATATCGAGCTCTTTCGCCGTCTGCGTATATTCGGTCACCTTCATCGTGTGGCCATCGACCTTCGCTAATTTAAAGCCGTGGCGTTCGTACACGATGATCGTATGGGCCGGATATTCGGAATACATCCCGTCCCGGGAAGTGTTGGTCTGGTAGGAATCACATCCGAGTAAGTGTTTCTCCTTTTCGTTTGCCTGGGCAGAGGTGACGGCGGTGACGGCGAGTAGGGCAAAGATGAATTGCTTCATAAAGGATTCCATTTGTTAAAGTTTCGTAAGTTCGCTCAAAAGTGAGCAGGGTTCGTGCCAGTTAATTTTCCGTTCTCTATATCCCCGTTAAGAGAGCTTAGGACTCGCATTCGTGCGGTGGTTTCCGAATCCGTCCGAAAAAAGTCGACGTGCGCCTATTCGTTAGACACGTTCGCATTCTCTTCGCGAATCAGGCTTGAAATGGGGCTCTTTTCGCCTGGCACACTCTTCGCTCATAGGCTCGCGGAAGTCGTTTTCGTTAAAACCTGTGTGGAAG
>JANXTV010000513.1 GCA_025352185.1 Oligoflexia bacterium | reverse complement strand
CTGGAGGTCGTTACACGATCCGAGGAAAACCGTGTCGAGGTGGATGATCGCCGGACCGACGTTCACCGCGCCGGTTTCGCACGCGACGAGGAGGTACTTAAACGTGTCGACTGGACGTTTTAACAGATCGCTATACTCGATTCCGCCGCGGTTTCCGTCGATCAGATCTCCCGAGACCGTGAAAAGATTTAGACTCGCCAGCGACGCGGGCAAATTCGAATAGTTTCGGTTCATCGCGAGTAGGTTAAACTGCGCATCGACGTGGAGCTGGGGTTCGACCGTGACGAGGCCTTTCCGGTATCGGCGCGAGAAGAAGAAGCGCTCGACCTGGACGTGCATGAGGACTTTTTTAAAATCTCCGTCGTTCGCTTTAAGGAGCGCGGTCGCGATTTCCTTACACCGCGGATTTAAATCTCCCTGGGTGATCGAAAGGGGAAGGGTCGGCCATAGCTTTTCGACCTTCTCTTTACCGATCATTTTTTCCAGGAAGTCTCGGCGTTGGTCGACCGGGATGAGGAGGAACGGGTGATCGCGGAGATCGGACGGAACCCGCGCCGCGACTTCTTCGTCGGGAAGTTTCGCGTAGCTCGTGAATTTTCCGCCGCCGGCGTTCGCACCGGAAGCGAATCCGATTCCTGATTTAGTGACCTTATCGTGCGGAAATACCCAGTTAAACGTATACGCCGCGCCTTCATCGACGTGCGAGTAACGTTCCATCCCCGTCATGAGCGCGTGAATGAGTGAGCTCTTCGCGCTGCCGTTCGGTCCGTGAAGGAGGATAAGCTTATTATTAAATCCCTGGCGCTGAAACGTCCGGAGCGAATTATAAATCGCGTGTTGGACCGTTTCCTGGCCGACGACTTTTCTCGAGGATGCGGTCCCGTCGAAGACTCGGAAGCGAGTGTCATCGGCGGGGGCGGCACTCCCACCGGAGATGGCGGAGCCACTAGACGGAGCGCCCGAAGGAGTTCTCCCAAAGTGATCCATCATATCCGCCATGTACTGCGCGCTTCCTCGGAGTTGCTTCTCGGGAGCATCGGCGAGGATCAGGAGGTATTCTTCGAAGGAGAGGACGCGTTTCGTGCGTTCGAACTCTTTATGAATGGACTGGTCTACCCACTGTAAAAGGTCACTTTTCATCCTCTGATTATAGCGGGAAAAATGGAGATCCCGAAACGGGTAAGTCCGCCGGCTCGGGCGGGCGCCAGGATAATGACACTTACCGGGAGCTGATTCGCGTACCGCTCTCGCGAGTGCGTGCCGCTATCGGTGCTTCTTCGACCGCGATCGTCGCCGTGACGACGCTTTCGATTTGCCGGACTTTCCGGCGGGGCGGGGTTCGAGAATAAGTCGCGGATCGGCTTTGTTCACGAGGGGATGGGATTCAGAGTTGATCCCTTCCTTTTCGGAATCCATTTTCTTTTTTAGGTAGGCCAGGACGGCGTCGCGTAGGACGGGACCGGCCATCTGGGTGATTCGTTCCTTCGGAACTTGATTCATGAACCACCCGAGTGAGTCGCCGCCCGAGACCAGGAAGTCGATCGTCGCGAGGGTATACTGTTTTCCGTCTTCGATCGGCGTGCCGTCGGGGAGCGTGACGTCGAGGAGGCGATCCAGTTCCCAGGGTTCAATCTTTCCGTTTCCGTCGAGGTCGCTCGAGTAAGGTTCGTCTTCCCGGCGGATCGCCCGGACCTTTAAACCCGATGTCGAAAAAAATCCGCGCGCGCCCGCGTGGGTGATCCGCACGAGTCGGCGGAGTTCTTTCCCGGTGAGGGTGAGTTTCGAAACAAAATTATCAAACGGTAGGGTACGGAACACGTCCGAGTAATGAATATCGCCCGCCTCCCAGTTTGCCCGAACGCCACCCGGATTCATGAGTCCGATCTGCGCGCCGACAGAATCCCGGAGCGCATCGGCGACGAAATCACCCAGCGGAGATTCTTCTTCCTTCACGTGGAGGATCGGGCGAGCGGCGTGCCCCACGATTTCCTGCTTCTTGGACTCCGTTTTCGCGAACGTCGGGGCGAGCGCGGACTCCATCGAGGAATCCTCGGTGATCTTCGCACCGCGGAGCTTCGGCGTGACGAGATCGCCCCGGCCGTTCG
>JANXTV010000507.1 GCA_025352185.1 Oligoflexia bacterium | reverse complement strand
TGTTAAACAGGCGGAATGGTGAAATCATTCTGGCTGTCCGCCGTCGGTATCCTCCTCTCCCTGTCGAGCGCATTCGCGACTCCGGCTCAGATCATCATGATCCGCCACGGGGAAAAGCCGAACGATGACGTCATTCATCTGAGTAAGCGCGGTAAGCAGCGCGCGGAGGCGCTCGTTGGATTCTTCCTGAAGACGAAGCGATTCCGGGATTACGGAGACCCCGTCGCACTCTACGCCATGAAGCCGAAAGATAAGGGATCGATTCGTTCAATCGAAACGCTAGAGCCGCTTTCGCAAAAAATCGGTGTACCGATTAACATGGAATTTTCGCGTGATGAATACGAAGCGGCGGCGAAAGAAATTCTGACTAGCCGTAAATATAACGGGAAGCTCGTCATCATTTGCTGGGAGCACGATGCGATGAATAACTTCGCCGATGAGCTCGGTGTAAACGGCGCTCCGAAATGGAAAGACGATTATGACCGCGCCTGGATCCTCGATTACGAGCACGGCGAAATTGCTTGGTTCACGGACATGCCCCAGGAACTTCTCGCGGGCGACTCCGATTATTGATTTAACGGCTCGCGACATGCTCCAAGTCTCCTAAAAACGATGTGCGTAGGTTATGCGTAAGATTCGTGGTTTCCCTGTAAATCCGGGTAGAATTTTTAATACCACTCTGACGTTTAACTTTCGGACACTGAGGAGACCTGATGAGAAAAGAAATGATCGGCGGCCCCGCGATGGATCTACTGGTAGCTCGTAAAATGATGGGCGACGTGGTTCGTCCTTATTCAACGAACGCGCATTACGTCGGAAAAGTTGCGGAAGAAATCTTCAGTCGCGGTTACGAAGTGGGATTTATCGAAACGGACGTCGCCACGATCTGTACTCTTTTTCGGGATTCGAAAGTCTGCGTGTCGGTCACGGGACTGACTTACGAAGAAGCCGTGTGCCGGGCGGCACTGAAATTAGTCGACTAGTTTAGAGGCGAATCAGGGGTTCGGCGCGATCCGGCTCGCCTTCCATTTCTCGATGACGTCGAATCCGGTTTTACGCCGTTTTTCGAGGTGTTTAAACCAGGACTCGGAAAGCTGCGTAAATTCGACGGTGTTTCCATCGGGGTCGCGGAGGGAGGTCATGATGGAGAATCCGAGATCTTTCGGAGCGTAATCGAATTTTATTCCTAAATTTTCGACCTTCGCGACGAATGCCTGGAGATCAAAAACAGTGAACGCAAGTTTGACCGCTCCGACCCCGCTGCCGCCTCCCTTAAAATTCGATACGGGATGGATCGCAAAATGAAGATCTCCGAGTTCGCACCCATAGTGCGGATCCGTTTCGCCGTGCTCTTCGTCCTCGAGCGGGAGTCCGATCGTATCACGGTAAAAAGCGGCGAGACGTTTCGGATTTTCTGAGACCAGGAGGATGGCGCTGAGAAATTCGATTTTTTCAGTCATGGCTGTACACGGGAGTGGGTGTTTTTCATTTCTGCGGGAACTAACATGGCAACGCCCGGGTCGCAAGGCTGGGGCGGATCATTCGATAAGCTCGAGAGCTATTTAGAAACAGTCTCTCCTTAAAATCTAAACTGGAGCCCGGCGAGTGTCTCGCCGGGTAACGGGAGAACGTAAAAAGACATCGACCCTTCGTCGGGGAATCGTTTCTTTAGCGAACGATAACGACGGTTATGTTCAGGCGGGCCGGCCCAAACGTCGATGATTTCCCAGACTCGGAATCCGACGTACGCCGCGACTCCGAGGACGATGAGGCCGCCGTTACAATCTCGACTGCTGAGCGAGTCGGCGAGGCAGTTCACCGCGCCCGCAACCGCAAGTCCGTAACTTCCGATTTCTCCGACGGTGAAAATCCACCCCTTTTGGAGGTAGCGACCTTGGACCGCGTGGCCGATGCCGAGCCCCGGAAACGTTCCGAGGATACCCCCGGCGACGTACGCTCCCTCCGAGATCTCTCCTCGGTCAAGGATCCAGCGTTCATCGGAATCGAGTCGATATTCGGGAGCGGGTTCCTCGGAGGTCTTAGCCGGTTGGGAGGGCTTGGCCAGCGCGAGGGGGCTTGCGAGAATGAAGAAGAATCCGAGCAGGATGCCCGTGAGGACGCGGGAGAGGTGTTTCATGTCCCTTTATTTTAGGGGTCCATCGCCTCAATTCAAAAGGGA
>JANXTV010000194.1 GCA_025352185.1 Oligoflexia bacterium | reverse complement strand
CTGGGCTACCCTAATTTATTCCACTCACTATCCGATGCAGACATGGATCGGGAACCACATCCCCGTTTCGATCTTTCTCCGAATCGATCCGCTTGTCGCTACGGTCATCATGGGCGGAATGCGGGTCGGTGTGACGATTCTCCTCCTGGGGCTCGTCACCCTCGGAGTGAGTATGCTCCTCGGCCGAGTCTTCTGCGGCTGGGTCTGCCCACTCGGCGCGACGTTCGATTTTTATTCCTGGATCATTAAAAAATTCGGTGTGCGCCACCACGGGCCGAGTCCGAAATGGTTCCGCTTAAAATACTATATTCTCGGCTCGATCCTGGTCTTCGCCCTCTTCGGTTCCACTTCCCCGCTCATCGGTATCGATCCCGTGGTTCTCATCACCCGAGTCGCCGCGGCCGTCCTCCAACCGATCGGTCGAGTCGACGGCGGGGTGATGTACTCCATCGGCGATCGTCCGCACTTCATCGGGCACTTCATAGATTTCTCGACGCTCGCGCTTTTCGTCCTCATCATGGGGTACACGACTAAAGTCTCGCGAATCTGGTGCCGGGCCGTATGCCCGCTCGGAGCGTATCTCGCCTCTCTCTCGCGCCACTCGGTTCTGCGCCGGGAAACCGATCAGTGCGTACATTGTAATATCTGTTCGGCTTCCTGCCCGACGGGTGCCATCGATTTCACGAACGCCGAAATCTATAACGAATCGGAATGCATTAAGTGCTTCATCTGCTCGGAAGAATGTCCGGTCGATGCGAACCTCTTCGCCCTCCGTCTGCCGATTAAATCGAGCGATCAACACGGCCACGTCGTCGAACTCGATCGTCGCGCTTTCGTCGGCACGGCGGTGACGACCCTCCTAGCGGTCCCGTTCACTCGCATCGAAGCGGGCACACCGGGATCGGCTAAGAAACTCATCCGTCCCCCGATGTCGCGTGAAGAGAGTGACTTCCTCTCGTCGTGCATCCGCTGCGGCGAATGCATGAAGGCCTGCCCGACCGGCACGCTAAAACCCGCGGGCCTGGAGCACGGACTGCGTTCGCTCTGGACGCCCGTCATGACGCCGCTCGAAGCTCCGTGTAAAGAAGGATGTAATGCCTGCTCCGTGGCCTGCCCAACCGACGCGATCCTAAAATACCCAGTCGAAAAGAAATACACGTTCAAGGCCGGGACCGCCGTTTTTAATCCCGCGGCCTGTATTTCCTACACCGAAGGAAAGTTCTGCTCCGAGTGTTCGCGCGTCTGCCCGACGAACGCCATTACGATTAAAAAAGGATGGGAGCCGAATCCCACCGGGCCGCAACATAAGTGGGGTATCTCCGCCTCCGGCTCCGAAGAAATCGCGCCGGCAGGGAAAACTCCGACTCGCCCCATCCACGTAAACTTCGATATGTGCGTCGGATGCGGGGCCTGCGAAAACTCGTGTAATCAGATCGTTTTCGGGACGCCCGCGATGGTCACGACGTCCCAGGGACGTGCCGTTCCGACGACGATGCCGAAGGCTTAATTCGACTTCCGGGGATAAGTAATTTTTTATGTAACCCTTTCGCGGTCCGTACGAACTCCTCTATATGAAACACGTCACTTTTAAGGTCCTGGCCCTTACCCTGTGTCTTTCCGGATGTTCGGACCGCGTTTCCGCGGATGTCGCGGCCTCGAACGCCGCGAGCCCCCAGCGGGATGGGAGTACGAGTCCCGAACTAAAGAAGCGTCTCACCCCGCTCCAGTACCGCGTTACCCAGCTCGCCGAAACGGAGCCGCCCTTTAATAACGAATACTTTAAGAACCACGACGACGGAATTTATGTCGATGTCGTTTCGGGTGAGCCCCTCTTCTCGTCGAAAGATAAATACGAGTCGGGTACGGGCTGGCCGAGTTTCACGCGACCCCTCGACGAAAAGGCGGTCGTCTACGTCACCGACGACTCCTTCGGTTCTACCCGGACCGAAGTGCGCTCGCGCGGAGCCTCCTCGCACCTCGGACACGTATTCGACGATGGCCCGAAGCCGACGGGAAAACGTTTTTGTATGAATTCGGCTTCGCTTCGGTTTATCCCGGTCGGTAGCTTCGAGAAGGAAGGTTACGGACGTTTTCTCCCGCTCTTCGGAAAAGGAAAGGACGTGAAAACACTCGCTCCCGTGAAGAGTGAAATCGCGGTTTTTGCGGGCGGCTGCTTCTGGGGAGTCCAGCACCTCATCCGAAAAATTCCGGGTGTTCTCGAATCCGACGTCGGTTACGCGGTCGGAAAAACGGGTGAAAAAGAGAAAGCCGAATCCGTGCGGATTACGTACGATCCCGCGCGCGTGACCTATGATCGACTCCTCGAAGTATTCTATAAAATCCATGACCCGACGAAAGCGAATCAGCAGGGGAACGATCGCGGCGCCCAGTACCGCTCCGCGATTTTCTACGCGAACGACGCACAGAAGAAATCCGCCACGACCGCGAAGGAAGTCGCGTCCCAGAAGTGGAAAAAACCCGCCACGACCGAGATTGTAGAACTATCGTCCTACGTGAAGGCGGAAGAAGACCACCAAGACTATTTAGTAAAGCATCCCCACGGATATACCTGCCATTACCTGCGGGAGCTCTAGACGCTCGGCACGTTTTGCCGAGATCCTTAGACTTCGTTAGGCCTTAATCTATCGGGGTATGGTCTTCCGCGCGGAAATCCTAGGAATCGCCACCTGTCTCGTCCTCGGCCTCGCGCTCGGGACCCGAGACGTCCTCGCGGCCGATTGCCCCCCGCTCCTCGCTACGGTAGCGAACGTCGAGACTTCGAAGCGGTTTGTGACGGCGATGAAAGCGGCAAAATCTGCAAGCGATGCGGAGGAACTAATGGTCGCGGTCGGCCAGGCTCATGCGTTCGCGAAGCAACTCAAAGTAGACCTCTCGAGAAATTTTAACGACGATTTTATGCGTTACCTCGATCTCGGAAAAGGAGACTTAACCGAGGCACAAATTAAACAAGCACGCATCTGGCTCATCGTTCACGAATTCCGTCCTGATTTCGTACCCGGTATTCGTACTCGAACTCCGACCGGCGCCGAAGTGAGTGATTTCCTAAGATCGACCGGGGCGTACGAGACTCCCGAGCAACGAGTTCGAGAGTTCGCGCGCCTAAAAACGGCATTCACTTCGCTTGAAGGATACGCGTTTATTCAAGGAATCTCTGAATTAAAGAAAAATCCCGCGCTCAGTTATTCTAAAACCTTCCTTCCACCCAAAACCGAAATTTCCGCACTCATGGATGAAGGGGGGAACGTCACCCTGTTCCGGATCATTCTCGGAAAATACGCTCGAAACTATCAGGGAGCATTTACTCGAATGGAAGGGGCGATCTCTTATTCGCTGAACCCGCACATCGTAGAAGAATGGTCCCCCTACCTGGGCGGTGAGATCGGGCAGGAGCGTTCGGTCATTCTTTCTCGGCAGAATATCGCGAAAGATCATTTAGACTATCCTTCGACGCGCGGAGAGTACCACGGTCGACCGATGCTCGGAAACCGGCTGACCCCCACGACTCACCTCGGGGATATCGCAGACCTCGACGAAGTGAAAGTCGGAGTCAATGAGG
>JANXTV010000493.1 GCA_025352185.1 Oligoflexia bacterium | reverse complement strand
TAACGGGAACTCCGTCCTCCCCGGCGGCGAGGGCCCCCGCCGGTAGTAGTGCCGCCATGAGAAGATTAAAAAGGAATGGGTATCGAAACATGATTCATTTAGAGTACGGGGATTCTTCACCGAAAGGAATGTCAGTAAATTGGCTCTTTTGTCGTGTATCGGGGGAGTCATTCATCAAGCCCGGTCGTCCACCCTCCGATAAAAGAAGGATGGACCTCTTTCTTAAAATCCTCGCGGTCGCCCTTTCCGCGATCGTTCCGCTCGGGGCCACGGCCGATACGGTCGTCCATACGGTCTACGCCGCGGCGGCCCTGTCGCAGGGAGGGCTCCAGCTCGAATGGGAGTCCTCCCCCGGCGGCTGGAAAAGCGCGAATACCCTTCGTCACTACGATTTACGTTCGGGCGAATGTTCGATCCTCCTGAATCACCAGCAGATGTTCGCGCTCCAGGAAATGTCGAGGCGGGGAATTCTTTCGACTACGCAAGTGACCGAGTACGCTGCGCTCGGCGAGCGCATTTCTCCGCGGCAGATTAGTTTCTTCGAGCAAACGCACGAAGGAAAAACCGTGGCAACCCTCTGGAGTATCAGTGGCCAAGATTACGAGGGCGGTCTCTATACGCGGATTCTTCCCTGGATGATGGAAAAGAAATGGGCTGCCCTCGCGAAAGAGATCGATCGGAAAAAAATCCCCTTCCTCTGGGAATGGGGTCGCGCGGCCCAAGTCACCGATGGCGATATCGACTCTCTGATCAGCTTTGCAACCCATAAGGCCGTTCGGGAGCTAAAGGCCCTGGGGGGGAAGGTCGAGGACGCCGCGATCACGATCCACGCGATTTCTCCGGCGCATAGCCTAAGTTACCTAAAAAGATTTCCCGGCACGCAGCTCTCGAAGAACTCGGTACGGGACGGCGATTCGATCCTCCTGATCCCACTGAAGGACATTCTGAAAGCCCACGCCCTCTCGAAGAATTCGGCTTTGCTCGGCGATTTAAAGCGAACCCTTTCGGACGAACGCTTTACGGATGATATTCTAGTCGGCCTCGTCGAAGCATTTCGCGAAACCCTCTGGCGCGAAAATGAATGGAAAGGGCTCAAGAAAGTTTCGAAGGCTCCCCTCCTTATCCAGGATTTTTCACCCTGGGGAGTGAATTCGGTCCACGCGATGCTCCGAGGTTCGGGCGTCCCCGAAACGAAGTCGAAAGCCGTGATTGAACGCCTTCTCGAAATGCCCCTGACGAAGAGACTCCGAAAGGGGAACCGCTACTTCGATGCTACCGAAGCGAAAGGGGCGGCGATCCTCAGCCATGAAAATAAGGCGATCGAGGTGACGGGACTCGACCCCGAACAACTGAGTGGCGACCCGTTCTACCTCCACCGAGTCCTTTTCTCGGTCGCGGCCCAGACGGTGAATCAGGCCCGAAAGATTGCGCCGACAGCGTCGATCAAGGAAATCTGGGAGAGTTTAATTTTACGTCGCACGCCGATTGCGCTCGCGACCCGAAATCCAGAAATGGCCCGAGCGATTCGTGCGTTACGCCCCGACCAGATAAAGAAATGGGTCACGGACGCAGCCCCCCTCGACGTGCCGAAAGAAATGGTCGAAGCGCTCGGCGACGATTGGGGCACGACGACGGAAGTGAACTTCTTCACCTTCGGGCGGATTCTCCAAATGACGATGGAGGATCCGAGAATGGACGGGATATTTAACGACTCCGTCGACCGCATGGGTCGATCCTACCAGATCGAATATTCGCTCATGGATCCGGACCTGTTCTAAACCGCATCGAGTGCGGGATCATAAATAAAGGAATAAACCGCGTAGAGAGCCAGTCCTACCAGAAGTCCGGTGCTGCTCAGTACGCTCTCTAGAATCAGTTTCGGGGCGTTCGAGAACTTCGAAAGAAAGTACGTCCCCCCGAGCGCGATCGAAACGAATTCAATCCCACCGAGATCCAGCCGTGCGTACCACGGGAGGGTTGCGGCGGACGCTTCCGGCGGCGGTAGGTTTCGCAGCACCCGGTCGGTGAAGCCGAAGTCTTCGATCCGCGCCGCCGGCTGACGAAGCAGGGACTCGAGATTCATCTCGCCCTTTTTTGCGTCGGGATTTCCGTTTTTTTCATCACTCATAATGCCACCTCAAATCCGTAACGACTGAGTACGGACTGCATTTCTATCTTACCACGTAGGACGTGGCTCTTTAAAGTACCGATCGGTATTTTCATGATCTCCGCCGCTTCGTCGGACGTGAATTCTTCCAGTGCCGTCAGGAGAATCGCGGTACGCTGCTCGGCGCGGAGAGCCGCGAGGGCCCGGTCGAGGGCCGACCGGAGATCCATCTTCCGCTCGGCGTCCCCTTCATACGTCCCCTCGTCCGCCTCCATTTCGGTTTCGGTCGCGGTGGTTCGGGATTTCCGTTTCCGCAGGTCATCGAGAAAAGCGTTGGTCGCGAGACGGTAGAGCCAGCTTCGAAAACTCGACTGAAACCGGAAACTCGAAAGTTTCGCGAAGACCTGGATAAAAACTTCTTGTGCGAGATCGTCGGCGCGGGCGTTATCGAATCCGGTGAGGCGTCGTAGGTGACTGCGAATCTCGGATTGGTGATCGAGGACGAGGACGCGAAACGCTTCGCGGTCCCCGCGGACGGCGTTTTCGATGCGCGTCCGCTCGAGTGGGTCTTCTCGGTTACTCATGGTTTACTCTTGAGTCAGTCGGGACGCTCTACGCCTTCGCTTTTTTCGCGAGCCAGATATTCCCGAGCCCGATGATGATTAACGCGACACCGATGGCCCAGAAGCCGCCGTGTTTATCCGTCTGCATAAAGTAAAGGACGAAGGCGATGCCGACGCCGAGCTGACGTACCGCTTTTCCCATTGGCAAGTGACGACTGGTCTCGGGTTCGGTGCCGGCCGTGAGTAGACCCTCCGGAATGGGTTGGCCCTTCTCGGCCAGGACCTTAATGGTATCCATCCGGGCTTGGTTAATCTGGATACGTGCCCGGCCCCGGAGGTAAACGAGCGTACCGATCATGACGAAAATTCCAAATGGGATGAGAATTCCTTCCCAGTCGATGGCGTGCTCCCCTCTCGCGCCTCCGGACCCAATATTTAACGAAAAAGAGCTCTTATCCGCGGGGACGTCGTTCGCTGGTTCATCGGCGAAAAGCGGAAGTGCGGAAAATAAGCTAAAGAGTACGACGAGATAGAGGCTTCGGAGGGATTTCATGGGTTATCCTGTTTGGTTTAAATGAGCAGTTCTATCCGTTAGACGTATCCCGTGCGGATTCGGATGCACGAAAAGACGAATTCTTAAAAAATTTCCCCGATAACCTTCGAAAAGAGGGCGGTCGGCACCCGGAGGGTTTCCTCGTCGGCAGAAAACTCGAAGATCCATTCCCGCGTAACGGCATGCCGAAAGGGGCGCAGGCCGAGGAAGAGCCCGTGCTTCCGGGCCGTCCGAAACGCCTTCTCGCGTAGATCCGGAGCCGAACGCGAGAGGATCACGCAAAACGCGTTCGAGCGGGGCACGGCGGGTCTACATTCGTAACCGAGGTTCGTGAACACGGCCGCGATCTCCTGTGCCTTACGGTGGAACGCCGGAAACTTCGAACCGTTCTCCCGGTATTTTTGGTGAACCGAAACGAGCGAAGGAAACTGCGTGACGAGGGTTCCGCCGAAACGCTTTCGCCAGCGCTTTGCCTCGGCGATGAACGGGGCGTCTCCGAGGAGCATTGCCCCCGAAATCGCGCCGACCCCCTTATAGAACGAGACGTAGACCGAGTCGAACGGCCGCGCAATTTCGCGCAGGGATTTTTTAAAATAAGGCGCACATTCCCAAATTCGGGCGCCGTCGAGGTGGACCGCATCCGAGGTTTTTCGTGCGGTTTTCACCGCCGCGAGTAACTCCTTCCACTCGGGAACGAAGTAAAAGGAATTCCGGAGCGGGATCTCGATGTGGGTCGCACACTTCCGCTTCGCACGGTCCGATACTTTTACCGGGCGTCCGAGTTCGTCCGTCGGCACGGCTCGCAGCGCGAGCGCAAAACGAAATGCCTCCTCCTCATCCGCCGCGAGGTGGCTCAACGGGTGAAGGGCTAGAAGTTTCGATTTCGACCGGGACGCGTGAACGGCGTGGGCCGCGAGCTGGGCCATGATCCCCGACGGAAAGAAGGCCGCCGCTGGTTTTCCAAACTGCTTCGAAAATTTCTTTTCGAGATCCTCGATGAGGCGCCCGGTTCCGTAACTATCCACGGAATATTTCGCGGCCTCGGGTGAGATCGTGAGGTTACGTAATTGCTCGACCGTGGTCGAGCGTCCAATGCCGTTTCCGGCGTAACGTGCGGAGCGGCGGAATGTGGTCCACTCCCCCGGCGAGATCATTTCGTGAGGTAAGCGCTTTCGAACCGGTAGAGGTCAGGATCACGTGCGCCGGCTTTGCGGATCTTAAACTGGAAAAGATTCCCCGCCATCGAAAGGAGGAAGAACTGCTGGCCTTCTTTATCGTAAGTCGGATTACTCGAGAATCCGGCGCCGTCGCCGACGTTATAACGGTAGAGTCCCTTCCCGGTTACCTTGTCCACGACGTAAAGGTACTGGTGGGACGAGGCGAAAATCGCGTATCGATCGGTGGCGATCACTTGCGTCGGTACGCCTCGGTCGAGGTCGAACTGCCAAAGGACTTTTGCGTTTGCCCGGGATAGCGCGTAGACCGTCCCGTTACTCGACGGCAGGAAAATCACCTGGTCATCCAGCGTGACTTTTCGGGCGCCGCCGGCATCGAAACGCCAGAGCGTATCGCCGCCCTTTCGTTTTAAGGAATAAAGGGCGCCGTCGTACGACGGAACGAAAACTGTATCGCCGTAGAGTACCGGGCCCGCATCGACGTCAGTAAACTTACTTGTGACCTGGAGCTTCCGCTCCCACTTTAAAGTTCCGTCTTCGAGCGAAACTGCGACGAGAAACCCGTCACTCATTCCGGCCAGAACCTCTCCACCGTCGACGAGCGGCGTGGACGCCGCGTGGATCGTCGCGGTTTGGGGAGTACGGCGTTTATAATTCCAGAGCCACTTCCCGGTGCCCGCGTCGAAAGCGTAAATCGCGTCGTCGGCGGTCGAAATGAACACCCGACCACCCGAGATCGTCGGTTTCGAGACGAGGGACTGTTTCGTCTCGTACTTCCAGTTAAGCTTTCCCGTATCGGCGTTCAGGCAATAGAAGAACCCGTCTCCGCCACCGAAGTAGAGGCTCTTTTTTTCAACCGCAAGTTCACTGATGACTCCGTTTGAAACGGGAAAGGTCCAGCGAACCCGGAGGAGTGAAGGATAGAGCGAGGTCACGCCTTGGGAGGCGCTCCCGAAAATGAGGGTATTTTCGTAGAGAACGGATCCCGAATATTCAAACCCACGGTCATTCGCATCGAACGCTCCGTGCGTCGGATAAGTCCATCCCCGGGTGAGGACTTTCGTATCGACCGTTAAGTCCCGGTGGATATTTTTTCCGGCGCAGCCTGCGAAAACTGAAAGTGCGAGGAGTCCACCGAGGAGAATTCGAATCATAGCGAGGCTTTCTTCATTTCAGCAAATTTCGAGGCCTCGGTGTTCGGAAGGACCTTTAGAATATTTTCGTACGTGGCTTTTGCCGCCGCTTTATCTCCGAGTGTTTCCTGGCAACGGGCTTTACCGCGAAGGAGGTCGGCGAGGAGCGGGCCGCTTCCCGAGTTCAGCGCCCGGTCAAAAGTCTTCACCGAATCGGCGCAGCGGCCGAGGGCTTCCTGGGCATACGCCAGATTATAGAGGGCCGCGATCGACTGGTCGTTCGACGGAGCGGTAGAAGACGCGAGGTCAAACCAGTGCGCCGCCGACTCGTACGCTCCCGCACGAGGGGCATGGTCGAAATAGAGCGCGCCCAGCTGCATCTTCGCATCGAATCCGGCCTGAGTTCCGGCAAATTCTTCGGCGACCTTCTCGAGTGCTTTCACTCCCGTAGGTAAAGTCGCATTGACATCAAACTTCGCAAACGAAGTATCCGGTAGGGCGGGTTCGGCTTTCTTCACGTCTTTTTTAGGATCGGCCTTCGCGCTTTTCGCGTCTGGTTTTTTCTCCGTAACCTTCTCCGCGGGCTTTAACGTTTCGGCGTAAGCCTTCGTTTCTTTTCCGAGGGTTTGCCGCGCTTTAAAGAGCGCTTCGGAAGCTTGGGCGCGAAACGCATTCCGCTTCGTGAGATAGAGACTCGCGGCCAGCGTCGTCGCGAGCAAGATGACGGCCGCGACGGCGACGAGCTTCTT
>JANXTV010000469.1 GCA_025352185.1 Oligoflexia bacterium | reverse complement strand
GTCACCGCTTGGGCCAGGTTAATCCGGCCCTCGGGCATTCCGATAAATTCGACCGCTTCCTTCGCGTTCAGGGCGACCTGAAGTGCTCGCGGATCGGCATTCCCTACGTCTTCGCTCGCGAGAATCACGAGCCGACGCGCGATAAAGATCGGGTCTTCGCCGCCTTCGATCATCCGGGCGAGGTAATAAAGTCCCGCGTGCGGATCGCTACTCCGAATCGATTTAATGAATGCCGATACGACGGCGTAGTGTTCGTCACCCGCTTTATCGTAGGGAATCGGCTGGCGTTCGAGCGCGCTCTCCAGAGCTGCTTTCGTGTCCTCGAGCGAAAGTTCTCGATCGGAACCGCCCGCAAAAAGTGCAACGGACTCGAGTGCCGTCAGCGCACGTCTCGCATCGCCTTCGTTCGTTTCGGATAACCATTCAATCGCGTCTGCGGAGAGCCGAAGCATTCCGGCGAGTCCCTTCTCGGTATCGATGAGCGCCCTCCGGATAATCCGCACGATTGATTCGGCCGAGTGATTCTCGAGGCGCATCACGCGCGCACGGGAAAGGAGCGCGCGGTTTAATTCGAACGAAGGATTCTCCGTCGTCGCACCGATTAGGGTAACCGTGCCGTCTTCGACGTGGGGAAGGAGGGCATCCTGCTGGGATTTATTAAACCGGTGAATTTCGTCGACGAAGAGAATCGTCTTCGCGCGGTTTGTCCGCGCCGCGAGTTTCGCACGTTCGACGGATTCTTTAATATCCTTCACTCCCGAAAGAACGGCCGAAAGCGAATCAAACCGGGATTTCGTCTTCGCCGCGATGATTTTCGCGAGCGTGGTTTTTCCGCACCCCGGAGGCCCCCAGAAAATCAGGGACGGCACCCGGTCGGTTTCTATCCACTGACGGAGAGGTTTTCCCGGGCCCAGGATTTTTTCTTGCCCGATAAAATCATCGAGGGTTTCGGGCCGCATTCGGAAGGCGAGCGGTCCCGTTCGGGTCGCCCGGTCCGTGTCTTCGGCGCGACTAAAGAGGTCAGTGCTTTCGTCTCTTTCCACTCCTTCGCTGTTATCATAAGATCCCGGAAGAAAGACCCTCTCCCGCATGAAAGTGAAAACCATCGGATTTGTCGTAAAGCATCACCAGCCAAAGGCCCGGGCACTCGCTCTCGAGCTCGGTGAGGACCTGATTCGACGCGGCTACACCGTGGTTTTCAGCACGGAGAGTCAAGAAATCAGTAAGGCCCTCGCGGCTTCGCTTGCGAAATTTTCCCCGAAAAAGACGGCGAAGAAGCAGAGCGGCAAAAGTTCCCGCGGAAAACTGAACGTCGTCGAGAAACCCAAGCTCGTCGATGTCTGTGACCTAATCGTCGTCCTCGGCGGAGATGGAACTTTCCTTTCGATTGCCCGCCTGATGCGGAATCGTTCGGTCCCGCTCCTCGGCGTGAACATGGGAACGCTCGGATTCTTAACCGAAGTGAATCACGCCGAAGCTCGCGCCGCGCTCGATGGCATCCTCTCGGGAAAAAAACAGACGATCCAACCCCGCGCGCTCCTCGAGGTCACCCTCCGCCGCGGAAAGAAAATCCTATTCCAAGGACCGGTCGTAAACGACGTCGTGATCTCCAAGGGTGCGATCGCGCGGATCATCGGCATTCGGATCTGCTTAAACGGAAAAACAATTAACTCCGTACGTGCGGACGGACTCATCCTTTCGACCCCGACCGGATCGACTGCGTATTCGCTTGCGGCCGGGGGACCCGTCGTGGAACCGAATCTGGGTGCGGTGATCCTCGCACCGATTTGTCCGCATAGCTTAACCCAGCGACCGATCGTGATTTCGGACGAGAACGAGATCGAACTTTGCTTGAACCATCAGCCCGGCCAGGTCGTGCTCACGATCGACGGCCAGGACGTATTCGACATGACCCTCGAGGATACCGTGACGGTGCGGCGCTATAAGAAGCACTCGCTGCAGGTGATTTCGAGTCCGGACCGGGATTATTTCGGGCTGCTCCGGGAAAAGCTCAGTTTTGGGAATAAGGATGTCGTCGCTTTATAGATTTTAGTCATTCATTCGGCGGTGCAGGATGCGCAACCGATAGTCCAACCCACGGATCCGGGGTCTTTTTTCGGGAGAACCCTCGATGCTTGAGACTCTAAAGATTAAGAATATTGCGGTGATTGATTCGGCGGAGATTCCCTTCGAACCGGGTTTAAATATCCTGTCCGGAGAAACCGGCGCCGGTAAATCGATCGTGATTGAAGCGATCTCCCTGATTCTGGGCTCGCGGGCGACCGCGGACCTGATCCGTACCGGTTGCGACGAGGCCATCGTGGAAGGGATTTTTTCCACGAAAGATCTGCCGTGGCTAACGAAGCGCCTCGAAGAATCGGGCTTCGGGAGCGAGGACGGTACGCTCCTCATTAAACGCGTCGTCTCGCGCGCGGGAAAGCACCGGATCTACATCAACGGCGAGCTGGCGACGCTCTCGAACCTCCAGAAGGTCTGCGAAGACCTCGTCGACCTCTGCGGCCAACACGAACACCAGTCGCTCTTAAAAGCCGCGACTCAGATCGAACTCCTCGACCGTTTCGGCGGTCTGACGAAGGAAACTGATTCGTTTTCGAAACTCTTCGAGGGTTACCGCGCGAAACGTGAAGAACTCGCTTCGCTTTCGGGAAATGAATCCGAGCGAAAACGCCGGGCGGACTTTCTCCGTTTCCAGATCGACGAACTCCGTGGGGCGGAACTCGACCCGAATGAAGACGAAAAGCTCCAAACCGAAAAGACCCTTCTCCAATCCTCGTCGACCCGACTCTCCCACGGTGAAGCGATCCGCAGCGCCCTCGAAGAAGAAGACTCCGGCGCCCTCCAAGCCCTCCGTACCGCGGTGACGAAAACCCGCGCTCTGATTGGGATCGACGAAAATGCCGCGGGGATTCGGGAGTTTCTCGAC
>JANXTV010000455.1 GCA_025352185.1 Oligoflexia bacterium | reverse complement strand
GTATCGAATAACTGTGCGACCCGCCTCGGAATCACCGGTGCACTAATTGGTCCGGTCGTCGCTCAGAGTGCGGGCAACGGTTACCCCATCACGGTGGCGGCTCCGCTCCCGGTCGCTCCCGGTCCCGTTTACCCGCCGATCGCGCAGGTTGAAGGGGCGACTCCGTTGGCCCCCGAATTTAAAATTACCGCGGTCGTCCTCATGAATATCGTGAACACGGGTTACACGACCGGGGCCGTACCGAATCTGGTGAACGACGGCGCGGGACTCGCGCTCCAGGAACTTGAACGTTTCACCGGAACCCTTAGTGTGCGTGCCGATCGACGGAGCGGGTTTTTCGGGGGAGCCGCGATGACGGTGGAGGTTCCGATCTTGCTCGGCGTAGACGCCGGCACGGGAACCATAAAAAATTGCACCACCCGCTCGATCTACCGAACGGTTCTCGGGCCGCCCGCCGCGGTATTCCCGCCCGGAATTCCTCGGAAGACGGGACTCGAGTGTATCGACCGTGGGGGAGTTCCGGTGCTCGCGCCACTTCTACCGCCGGCGACGGGAAAAACCGATTGGTACGCCTGCCGCTTTCCCATCCATTCTTTTGCCGCCTGTGGAAATGGTCCAGTTCCCGCGGCGTCGACTAATATTCCCGGATGGTTTTGCTATAGTCCGACCGTTTACAATGCTGGGTGGGGTGAAACTTATGCTTATTAAAAACTCGCGAATTCTCCGAACGGCAGGTTTTACCGTCGTCGAAGTCTCTATCGGTCTAGGTCTGATGGCCCTCGGGGGTCTCGCGCTCCTAGCCACGAGTGATTATTTCATGAAGTCTCAGTTCGCGGCGGAATCGCGTGCGGCCCATACGAATTTAAGAAATCTGATCCAGATGGCGCTCAGTCAGCGCGTGACGATTGCGGGCGTGACCACGAACGCTTGTAAAATTAATCTCCAAGCGATGGGCGGTGGAGCTCCCGTGATTCCGGGTTCTATTTTAAACGGGACCGCCCCGATCACGGTGGCCGACCAACTTAAACTGGGAATCTCTCTAGGCGGGATGCCGATCGCCGTCAGCGGAAACGTACCGAACTTACCGAACGCTCAGGAGATGGGTGATCATCTAAATTACGAAATTCTCCTGACGGGTCGATTAAAATCGAAGGGCGCGATCACTACCCAGTATTCCGGAACCGTCGAAATCATCGGTCACCGGACACTCCAGTTTGGCCGCACCGATACCCTTACCGCGAGTATTCCGATCGATTTCAGTGTGAAGACCGTGGGCGGCGCGCTCGATGACTGCATCGTTCGGCCCACCGACCGGGTGATTTCGGGGGGACTGGCGACGGTCGATCAATGTTTCGATAAAGGGGGTCTCACGATCCCTTCGTCGGTCGGTAACCTATGCCGCTTCCGCCTCCCACCGACGATCGTCGGACCGATCGGCAGCGCCGCTTTCTGCCCGGACGCTTTCGTTGGGGATCCGCTCGCGTCCCCTTGGTGTACGCTGGATCCTTCGGCGGATTCACCGAGGACGTCCACCATTCCCGCGTGTCCCACGGTCCCGGTCCCGACTAACGGCTGCGCGAACGGAACTTTCCGGACCGCTCCCGGAGTAGGGACATGTACTCCGTGCACGACCCCGGCAATTCTGGCGACGGGGGTGACCTACACGAGTGGGGGCGACCGAACTGCGCCGACGGACTGTGCGATCGCCGCGGTACCCGCGCCCACCTGTACGACCGCCGGATTTATCTTTCGTAACGGCGCTTGCTTGCCGCCCCTTTCTCCCGGCCTACCTTCGACGACGTGTAATTTAACTGCAAATATTCTCGTCCCAAACGCGCCTCCCGGGGGGAACCCGAACGGTGGAAGTATTTCCGTAGGAACCGGTGGAAATTATCAGCCGGTTCTCGCCTCAGATTTTACCATCACCCCGAATGTTGGAGCGCGTATTCAGAGTACGCCGACGGAAGTTAAATTTATTAATCTACCTCAAGGCGATTACGTGATTACGGTCACGAATCCGCTCGCCACCGCGAGTGTGTTTCCGTCGACTACCGACTGCCGAATCACGCTTCAGCAGACACTTCGCACCGGTGGATTCTTCGTCGATACGACGAGGGGGCAGGGCAGCCTATTCTGCAATTACCAGGGTTTTCCCGGCGGGACGGATGCCCCGCTGTGCCCGGACGATCCCGACTGGAACCACGTTTCGATTCCGCGCGACGGGTGGGATGAAATCGCGTGGGATTCCGCGGCGAATTTACGGAAGTGTCAGTATACGTTCCAATGTACCGCCCCCGACATCCAGACCGTACTTTTACCGCCCTACGGGGACGGCGTAACCCCGGCCTGCATTCGTGCGATCATCGCGTGCCCGGAGCCGACTCCCGCTCCGCCGCCGGGTAGCGTGCCGTGGTTAACGGTTTCAAACTCCCCCCTCACGTGTCGGTTAAATACGGCCGTGACGATAACGACCCCGCCACCGCCGTTCCAGTGTTCGGCCTTCGGATTTCGCGACCCGCTGACGCTTGACCCGCAATTCTTTTTCAAGCACCAGGAACTCAACGTGTGGAAAGATGTGAATCACATCCTTTGCCTTTAATTCGATCCGACCATTTCGCCGGTCTCCTTCGAGTAGAACTGGCGGTAGTGGTAGATCGAGAAAAAGAGCGCGACGGCGCCGAAGTAATGCCAGATCGCGTGGCCCTGGATCCAGTGGTTTTCCGGATCGCAGAACCTTCGGGTAACGTCGCTCGCCGAAAACGCGGCCCCGATGCCTAAAAATCCCAGTGAGGCGAATAAGTATTTATGCGAGACCTTCGCTTTCGTCTTTCGAGTCGCGAGGAATTCGGTCACGAGCGTCAGTACGATGAGTAACATCACGACGGGTTGGAGACGCATTCCACCCTTCGCGGCGATCCCGGACAGAAGCGTCGTCACGATCGATGCGATCCATACGTTTCGTTTTACTTTTTTAGGTGAGGTCCATCCGAGGCGCGCTGAATTTTGGATGAGGATTAGAAAAAAGAAGACGTACATGCCCAGGAAGTCGATGACCTGACTCACGTAAAAGAGGGAGGCGTGGTAAACGAATGAGGTCCAGCCGACCCACTGGGCAGCCGGTCCGTAGAACCGCAGGTTTTCAGATTTTTCCTTACGGGCCTGCCCGACATCCTTTGGTGCGAAAAGCAGCTCTGCTCCTGGATCGCGACCCCCGCAAATACGTGGTCAAATCTCGGGTACGTCGCCGTCGCATTTTTTTTCTTCTGGTTCACCCGTAAG
>JANXTV010000439.1 GCA_025352185.1 Oligoflexia bacterium | reverse complement strand
CCCGGCCGAAGTGACCGTATGCGGCCGTCTTCGAGTAGATCGGACGGAGGAGATTTAAGGATTCGATGATGCCGGCCGGACGCAGACGGAAAACGATTCCGGCCGCGATGATCGATAGTAAGACGAAGTACCTCATTAATCCGACCGGACGATTCGTCATCGGTGGACCGATGGGGGACTGCGGACTCACGGGTCGTAAGATCATCGTCGATACTTACGGCGGCCATGGCGCGCACGGCGGCGGTGCTTTCTCCGGAAAAGATCCTTCGAAAGTCGATCGCTCGGCCTGCTACATGGGTCGATACGTCGCGAAGAACTTAGTCGCGGCGGGACTCGTCGATAAATGTCTCGTTCAGTTTGCTTACGCCATTGGCGTCGCGGAACCCGTTTCGGTAAATGTGAATGCGTACGGAACGGAAAAAGCTCCGCTCGCGCGCATCGAAGCGGCCGTGAAAGAAGTTTTCCGTCTGCGTCCGGCCGGCATCATCGAATCCTTAAATCTCCTCCGTCCGATCTACTCGAAGACGGCCGCATACGGTCACTTCGGCCGGGAAGACGCCGACTTTACTTGGGAGAAGACCGATAAGGTTTCGGAGCTGAGAACGTTTCTGAACTAAAGTAAGTAGGTAGGCAAAGCGGAGGCATGAGTTGCTTTCGCCAAGCGAAGCGCGGCGGTAAGCGACTTCATGCCTCCCTTGCCTGCCGCAACTGGTTCCCATCACGAATCTGTTCCGGAACTGGATCAGTGGCGCGAGTTTAAATCCCTGGCTTGAACTCACGTCTTAGACCTGGGACACTTCCGTCTAAGCGCGATGCGATTCATCTACTTCACCATTAAATTCCTTCCCTACTGGGCGATCCCTCTGATCCTAATTTTCGGGGAAATGGCGTATATTTTTCGGCGCCGAGGGAATCGACCGCTCATGATGCGCATGGGCGGGATCGCCGCTTTTTTTCTGATCCTAACCACCCTTTTTTTCGCTCTGCGGTGGGACGTCACCCTTTACCCTTGGGTGCAAGGATTCGTGAATTCCTAGGCTTTCGCCGGGGCATTCCCATCTTGTAACCCCTCATTTTTACCCGCATGATGACCGAAAGATTAACGTTTTTTTCCAGGAGACTTCCATGCGACCGAACTTTTTAGTGGCCTTAGCGTTAGCCGGATTCACAATTCTTTCTCTCTCGACCACGAATGCGGCCGCCGCTCACACTCGCGTCACCTACCCGGGTGCCTTCTCGATCGAACTCCTCGGTCGTGCGATGATGTACTCGGTAAACTACGACCAGGTCCTGAACGATAATCTTGCCGTCGGGATCGGTCTCGGGTCGGCCGCGACGATGACCCACGGAACGGAAATCGATACGGATAAGGATGCCGTCCTTCTACCTGCCTACGTAAACTACTACTTCATTAAAGACGCCGGCTCGCCGTTCATGACGGCCGGATTCGACCTCGTGACGAACCACTCATCCGTAAAGGGTTTCGAAACGAAAACCGGTAATCTCGAAATCGGTTCCTCTTCGGTGATGCCGACGATTGGTGGCGGATACGAAAATCGTGGCGATAACGGATTCCTTTTCCGGGGAGCCGCGTACTTCATCGCGGGTAAGAAGCTCACTCCGTGGATCGGTTTTTCGATCGGTTACGGCTTCTAAAGGATGGGGTTTCGCCCTTTCATTCCCGGATTCGCAATCGTACTTGGATCGCTTCTTTTCGCGACCGACGCGATTTTCCGGGAGAAAGCACTCGTCGCCCTCGATCCGCAAGCCGTGGGATTTCTTGAACACGGAATTGCGCTCCTTTTTTTACTCCCGTGGGTATTCGCACGAAGGCGTTCTGAATTCCGGATGATCGGGAAGCGCGACATCGCGCTCTTTTTTGCGATTGGTCTTGGAGGCAGTGCCCTTGGTAATACGTTCTTCACCATGGCGGTCGAAAAAATCGGCGGGGGACCGGCGACCCTCTTCACGATGCTTCAGCCGGTCTTCGTGCTCGGGTTCGCCTGGGTTTTCTTGAAGGAGCGTTTCTCGAATATTTTCGTACCGTGCGCGATCTGGGTGGTCGCGAATATGATCCTCCTCAGTTTCACGCAGACCGGGGGGCCCGCATTTTCGGGCGTGGATGAAAATCCGGAAGCCGTGAAGGGGATGATTTACGCGTTCGTCGCGACCGTAATCTGGGGGGGCTCGACCGTCGCGGGTAAGGCACTCCTCGCGCGTTACCATAATTCCGTCGTCCTTTTCTGGCGCTGGGCGATCGCGTTTGTGTTCCTCGGCGGAGTCATCGCGGTGAAGGGCGTTTCCCTCCCTTGGAGTCGAATCCTTTCGACCGACATTCTTTTGCCGCTCCTTTACCTCGGCATCGTCGCCCAGACGACGGCCTACTGGATCTACTACGTCGGACTACGAAAACTTCCGGCGAGCCTGGCGACTTTTATTGAGCTCCTTTATCCTTTAGCGGGGATGTTCATTCCGATCATTGCGAAAGGTCAGAGCGTCACGCCCCTCCAGGGATTCGCGTCCATCACGCTGCTGATCGCAATCAGCCTACTCCTGGGTGTCGAATATCCGAGAGCGGTTCCGTTTCGAAAGAAGTCCCGCTGATCGGGTGAAACTTAACCGCGAAGGGAGGCCTGAGTTTGAACTTTCTTCCGGTGATGAAAACGAGCCTCCTGATTACGCTCCTCCTCGTCGTACGTACGGTCGGATTCTGTTCGCTCGGAACTTACCTCATTTACGGAGCGGGGAAGGCAAAGCGGAAGTTTAATCCGGCGGTGCCGGACCCGGCCACGATCGCCGAGGAAAAGCGCATCACCGTAATCAACTCGCTCCAGCTTTTTTTCCCCGTCGCGATTATCGTGGCCGCATACGAGGCGGGATTCACCCGGATTTATACCGAAATCACGGCGTACGGATGGATCTATACCGCCGGATCATTCTTCATACTGGCTCTCGTGCAGGACGCCTACTTTTTCGGCATTCACACCTTCATGCATGCTTCGCCGGGCCGGTTCATCGGCCATCACGTTCACCACCGATTTCTGAATCCTACTCCGTGGGCGGCGTACGCGATGAGTGGGACGGAATTTCAGCTCCAAAACTCATTTTACGTTTTAATCGTCTTTCTCCTGCCGCTCCATCCTTATGTCCTTGCGGCTTACCTCGTTTTCTCCTTCGCTTCGAACGTGATCGGACACTCGGGCTACGAAATCTGGAGGGGAACGTCCCGGGTCGTCGGGAGTTCCGAGGTGCATTACCTTCACCATAAACTCTTTAAGAAAAATTATTCCCTCTACTTCACGTTCTGGGACCGACTTTTTGGGAGCTACGTCGCGGGATCGAGTCGTCCCATCGGCGAGGAACGTTAAGCCATGCTTATTTTCTTTTTTCGCTACATCGCTTTCTTCGTTTTCGCCGGCGGAATCGCACTGACCGGATGGATGAGCCACGCGTACGGAATCGGCGCGGGATTCGCGACCGCCGCCTTCTGCAATAGCGCAAGCGTGCACGCAATCATGCAGCACACTGGCCATCGTACGGAAGCCGCAGCGAGAGTGTACATCCGGCCGCTCGGCGCTTTGCGTCATCCGCT
>JANXTV010000436.1 GCA_025352185.1 Oligoflexia bacterium | reverse complement strand
GCAAGCGATCGGTGAATCGGAGAGTCTCGAAGCACCGCTACCCTTACCGGGAGCTCGTAGCGGGCAAACTCCTGAGCGTCAAAGGCAACCGTCTGCTCAAGCCCCCCCCACGACCGAGAAAGGCAAAGGAGGACCGGTCGCATTTTTTCACGGAGCCGGTCGGCATGTTCATCGAGAGATTTTACGAAGGCCACGTCGAATCTCCTCCCATACCGTTTCGGGCTTAATCCCCTTCAAACATTTAATCTGGCTATCCAGCGCCTGGGAACACACATTCTTTTCGCAGGGCCAGCAGTCGACCGAATTCAAGGAAACTTGGACCAGCCCGGGTCCGGTAGGCTTTGTGCGTCGCGGATCCGCAGCTCCGCAGATGATCTGCGTAAAAGAGCCACTGAACGCGGCGACGTGCGCGAGGCCGGATTCATTCGTGACGGTGAATTCCGCGCCCCGAAATAAATCCACGAGACCCGCTACCGGTCCCTGCGCCGTATAATCCACCAGTCGCAGCTCTTCGAACTGGCAGAGTCGTTCAGCGAGCGGAGCTTCTTTTGGTCCCCCGACGATGACTCCGGATAAATTCGTAGCGTCCGCAATCAGACGGGCGAGGGCGATAAAATAGTCGATCGGCCATCGGCGTGAATCCGCCGTCGCGCCCGGAGCGAGCACCCAGTAGAGATCCTTCGGGGGAACGAGTCGTTTCGCCGGCCAATAGCGATTCGCATCGAACTCGGCGAGTTCTCCCGGAATCACTTCGTCGAGAACATTCTCGGGGTGGACTCCCCAGAATTCCCTCGCTTCGCGCTTCACCCGCACCGGCTCGGGAAGGAGGTCGAGGTACGCCTGCGCCCGGTGATGAATCCCAAAAGATTCATCCGGTAGCTCCACACCCGAATTCAGGAGGATTCCGCGTCCCTCGAATCGATACCCTCTCCGAGTACGCGCCCCCGCGCGGTGGAGTAACCAAGCGGAAGAAAATGAGTTCGGCAGGGAAATTCCGAGATCGAAACCCCCGCGCGAACCGATTTCCTTGGATTGGCGATCGAGGTCCTTAAATTTTTCCATGAATCCCGCGCCGGGCCGGGGACGCCGAAGCTCGATCACTTCGTCGACTAGAGATTTAAACTGAAGGTCCGCCACCCACGGTACGCACACCGCGGTAATCTTCGCTTTCGGATACGCCTTTCGAAGAAAATAGAAAAACGGAAACGCCAGCACCTGGTCGCCAATCCAATTCGGAGCGCGAACGAGAATCGTTTTCGGGGGCGCAGAATTCGCTACCCCGTCCGCCTTATTCACTCGGTTTTACCCCGAGTTCGACTTTTTTCAGGCGAGCGGCTACCGCGCCGACTTTTACTTTCGCTTCGACCCGCACGATAAATCGGCGATCATCGTCGGTGAGCCAAATATATTGTTCGCTGCCATCCTGTTTAAGCACTCCGTTAAACCGGGTTTCAATTTTTAAGACGATCGTCGATTTTCGGCCGAGGGGTGAATCCATCATATCCTTTCGGGCGACGGTCACCACGCAGTCCCAGGCTTTCCCTTCACTCACGACCGGAAACGTATAGTTCTTCCCCTGTTCGAGGGGGAGCGTCCGTATGTAATAGAGTGCTGAATAGCTATCTTGAGGAAAGGACGGAATATCGGTCGTGGTTTTCGATTCCGAAATTCCCTTCTCCACGTGATTTTTTCGGTCCCAGTAAAAATCTTTTTTCGCCTCGGAGTCGAAAAGTTCGAGTGCATCCCGTTTCTGTTTGGTCTCGTCGAGCACGAGGTGGAATCGGTGGGAGAAGAGACCCTCGAAGTCCCAAAAGCTTTCGATCGTATCGTTCAATCGGTAGAATAAATTCATCACGCTCGACGTGTCGGCTTGGCCGCGAAAATGATATACCGACCGGTCACCGATCACTTTATTCGGGAGCACTTCCGTCGTGAACTCTCCCGCCGCGAGACCGATGTAGGTGATTTCGAGCGTCTGTTTTTCGCCCACCCAAATGGGACCGGGTTTACCCCGGCGCACGGGATACGTAAAAACCGGAGCCGGCGGTGGAACCGGGGCGACGACGACGCCCTTCTTTCGCTTCTCTTTTTTACTCGTCGGTCTTGGAGCCGGGCTGGGTGACGGCTTTACCGCAGGGTGCCCGCTCTCGAGGACTTCGAACCTAGCCGCTAAGTCGGCGGGAAGGTCTTTCGGAAGCGGCTCCAGGGAACTGATTTTAGGCGTACTCGAACACCCTCCCAGGGTGAGGATCGCCATACTGAAAAAGAAGGTGCGAAGGCGGGAGAACATAGGAAGAGATTAACGGAAAAGGCCTAGCGCGCAGAGCATAAAAGATTTTAATCCGTAGAATTTCGGGGGATTAGCCCCTCCCACTCGGTCGTTCCTTCGGTGATTTCCACTTCGGGCTCGATCACCCGGACGGAGGAGGCGGAAGTACCCAGCGCCCGCCACTTTACCCAGTCTTTGCCGGAAAGGAGAACGACCTCACCGAGCGCGTTCGCCTCCTCGATGATTTTTTCAGTCTCGAGAAAGGTGAAGGGGTGATGATCGGGAAAAACTGTCATACCGGCAATCGCATAGCCGGCGTCAACGAACGACTGGCGGGCGCGTTCCGGATCACCGAGTGCCGCAACGAAACGGTACCGCTTTCCGGGGGTGGGCGGGGGGACTTTAAACCGGGCTCGAATCCGTCGGGCATGATCCGCGAGGGCCACGGGAAATTCTTTTCCTTTGGTGAGGACCACGAGGTCCTCCGGGCGGATGGCACTAAACCCGTCGCGGAAAATCCGATCCCCAAATTCCGCATCGGTAACCGCGAGTACGTAACGATCGCAATGAATTTTCCAATGCTGAAACGCATCGTCGAGAATGACGAGGTCAAACTGACGTCCCGTGCGTTCGGCGACCTCCGACTGCATTTTCTCAAACTGGGTAACGCGGTCGGCGCCGACCCCGATCCAAACTCCCGGTACCTGGTCGTAGATTAGTGCGGGTTCGTCTCCGCAGAGTTCGGGTGACGGCGCGGGTTCGTGAGGCGACAGGATCCCCCCCGTACGCTCCCATGCCGATCGGTATCCCCGCATGAGCACGGCCACCTGAAGTCCCTGCGCAATCGCGTCCCGGGCCAGTCGGATCGTCAGCGGAGTCTTCCCCGTCCCGCCGGCTTGAATATTTCCAATCCCAATCGTCCGGGCGGTTAACCTTTCACTCGAAACCCAATCCCGGTCCCGCGCAAATCGGGCCGCTTGGTTAACC
>JANXTV010000434.1 GCA_025352185.1 Oligoflexia bacterium | reverse complement strand
GCCGAAGATCGCGCCCTTCGGAATCTTTAAATCGAGAGAAGACACGGCCTTGAGTCCGCCGAATTGCATGGTGAGGGCAGAAGTCTCGAGCGCGTAAGTGGTGAAGCCGGCGTCGTTGGAAGTCATGATGCCGCTCCCTTTCTTTTCTTACGAAAGAAATCCGAAACTTCCCGCGTCCCGAAAAGTCCATTCGGCCGATTCAGCATCAGGACGATGAGGAGAACCGAGTAGATCACCATCCGGAAATCGAGTCGCGTCAGTTCCTGAAGCGGGCGAAGAAGTTCCTTCAGAATCGTAAGGAAAATCGCCGCGACGACCGAACCGGTAAGACTGCCCATCCCGCCCAGAACGACCATAATGATCACTTCAAAACTGCGGTTAAAATCGAAGGTCGCGGGATTTAAATAGCGGAGGTAATGCGCAAACAGTGCGCCAGCGACGCCTGCGAAAAATGCGCCGGTCGCGAATGCGCGAACCTTCGCCGAAGTCGTATTCACGCCCATCGCTTCCGCGGCGATCTCGTCTTCGCGCACGGCGAGGAAGGCTCGCCCCTGTTGCGAATGAATCAGGCGCCAGACGACGAAGAGAGTGATGACGAGCGTACCGTAGACCCAGGCGAAAGATGAAAGCGCCGGAATTCCCGCCATTCCGCGAGCCCCCCCGATCGTATCGACGTTCAGGACGACAACGCGGATGATTTCACCAAAACCCAGAGTCACGATCGCGAGGTAATCGCCTTTTAATCGCAGCGAAGGGAGTCCGACGAGGTAACCCATGCCCGCCGAAACGAGGCCGGAGGCGACCAGGATTCCGCCGAAAACAAGTGGTGCTAAAACCGGATCGGCGAAGAGATCCGCGTGTGACGCGAGGACTACCGTCGTGATGTAGGCAGAGAAATAGCCGCCGACCGACATGAAACCCGCGTGTCCCATCGAGAACTGTCCGGTGAATCCCGAAACGAGATTTAAACTCGAAGCCAGGATCGCATTAATTCCGGCGTACATCAGAATCGTAAAGAAATAGGCGTCGAGACGATCCGTAAGGACGAAATGCATGATGACCACCGCGACGAGAGCGGCGAGCCACGGCCAAAGCGTTTTGAAACCAAATCGCACGGGCTTCATACCTTATCCGTCCGTTTCGAACCGAAGAGTCCGTTCGGTCTAAAGAGGAGAATCAGGATGAGGAGAGCGAAGGCGAGGGCATCGCGGAAAGTCGGATACCCGTAACCGACGAGAAAGGTTTCCGAGAGGCCGAGGAGCAGGGCGCCGACGACGGCACCCGTGACGTTTCCGATCCCGCCTAAAACGGCCGCCACGAATGCCTTCAGTCCCGGCATCACACCCATGAGCGGTTCGATCTTCGGGTAAATGAGTCCGACGAGGACGCCCGCCGCTCCGGCGAGTGCCGAACCGAGCATAAAAGTAAAAGAGATCACGCGGTCGGTAGGAATCCCCATGAGCGAAGCGAGATCGTGACTGAAACTCGCGGCCCGCATCGCGCGCCCCCACCGGGACTTATAAATAATCGTCTGGAGGACGACCATGAGGATAACCGAGATCAGGAGCACCATCATCTGAAGGGGATTAATTTTTAATTCGCCGTAGGAAAATTCCTGATGGATTTGAAAGATCTGGGGAAAGAATTTCGGGTCCGCACCGAAAAGGAGCTGACCGGAGAACTCGATGAAGAGCGAAACCCCAACGGCGGTAATCAGGAGATTAATCCGCGGCGATTTCCGAAGTGGGCGATACGCGATTCGTTCGATGAGAAACCCGACGACCGCGCAGCCAATCATCGCCGCCAGCAGGGCGATACAGAGCGCTCCGAACGAAGGGTTTTGGTCGAGGTGCAGGAGACGGGACGTATACATGCCGATGAAGGCACCGAGCATGTATACGTCGCCATGAGCGAAGTTAATGAGCTGCAGAATCCCAAAAACCATCGTGTAACCAAGTGCGATGAGGGCGTAGATACTCCCCAGACTCAGACCGTTCACGAGATGCTGAATAAATTCGATCATTTTCTCTCTGACTCTATTTTGCGTGGAAGACTTACGGCTTAACGGTCGACTGATACTTAAAACGCCCATCGGCTACTTTAAGTACGACGGCAGATTTCACCGGATCGCGCTTTTCATTTAAAGTGATCATTCCGGTTACGCCCTGGAAGTCTTTCGTGTGAGCAATCGCATCGCGAATCGCCGTGTTCGTCATTTCGGGCGCTTTATTTAAAGCGTCGATCAGGACGATGGCGGCATCGTATCCCATGGCGGCTAAGCCATCCGGAACGATGTTATATTTCGCTTTATATTCGGCGATAAACTTCTGAACGTGGGGCGACTGATCTTCTTCCGAGTAGTGGTTCGAGAAGTAAGATCCTTCGATCGCTTTGCCACCGATTTCTTTTAGCTTCGGAGAATCCCAGCCGTCTCCGCCCATGAGGGGAACATTCAGGCCGAGTTCCTTCGCTTGGCGAGCGATCAGGCCCACTTCGGTGTAATAGCCCGGTACGAAAATCGCGTCCGGCTTCTTCGTACGAATCGTGGTGAGCTGAGATTTAAAATCCATATCGCCAGCCGAATAGCTGGTGTCGATCGTGATTTTTCCGCCCGATTTTTCGAACGTCTCTTTAAAGAAGTTTGCGAGACCGACCGAGTAGTCGTTCTTAATGTCGCGAAGGATCGCGACGTTCTTAAACTTAAGCGTTTCGGTCGCGAACTTCGCCATCACGGTTCCTTGGAAAGGATCGATGAAGCAAACGCGGAAGATGAAATCGCCGACTTCCGTGACTTTTGGATTCGTCGAAGAGGGGGTGATCATCGGGACGCGGTTCTGTTGGGCGATCGGTGCCATGGCCAGCGAACGGGACGAAGCGACTTCACCGAGAACGGCGATCACTTTATCCTGGGTGACGAGTTTCGTAACCGCAGTCGCCGCTTCTTCAGGTTTACCCTGGTCATCGAGTGAGATCAGCTTCAGGGTCTTCCCCTTTACGCCGCCCGCCGCATTTACTTTTTCGAACGCGAGGACGATCCCGTTGTGGGTGGACATCCCGAAGGTGGCTTCCCCTCCGGTCATCGAGCCGACTTCGCCGACCAGAAGCTCATTCCCGGTCGGAGCCGACGAGGTCATCTTTACTTCTTTTTTAGCGCAGGACACTAACGAGAACGCAGCAACGGCAACTAAGCCGGCCACTAATGGGTTACGGAACTTTTTCATGAATTTACTCTCCTAATCGAATGACCTTGGGGACTGCAGCGAGCTTATAAAAAAGCCCTGGATAGTCAAACGGATAGAAGAGATGCCGCAACGCGATAGATGCGTCTCGGGGCGATTAATTCAGCGTACAAGTAACGGATTTTTTCTCAACCCACACTCCGAGAAAACGGCGCTTCGAACTGACGGTCACTTCGGTTCCCGCGTCGGTATTTAAAATCTCAATCCCGTAAAGGCGGCCGAATAGTTTGCATCTTCAGCCTTTTCCACGATGTCGACATGCTCGAGGAGCGTGTTGTTGAAGGCTGCGAAATTTTCATCTTTATCCCAGACCGTGACGTAAACGGTTCCGCCCGAGCTTTCGACCTGAACCATACAATCTTTGGCCTTATTTTTATGCGTCCCGGTCTTCACGTAATCGAGGATCTTTTCACCAGAGTAAGTGTCAGAGGCAAACGCGGTGGAAAAAGAAGAGACGAAGAGGAGGGCGATCAGGGAAGTTTTCATGCCCCTTAAATAAGGCGGTGCGTTACATTCCGCAAGGGTTGTTTTCACTATCCCTTTCGGTAACTTAGTTGCCCTTGGCGCAACCCGGTTTTCTGGCCCGCAGTGATTAGAGGGAGATGCCTTGGTCCCCGAGAAGCGCTTTGATTTGCTCGAGGAGCGCCTGGTTCTGCCCTGCAGAAGCCTTCCGCTCACGGGTCGCCCGGATGAATTCGGCGAAATAGTACTTCGCGATTTGTTCCGGACGAACTTCCGTTCCCTGGTAAGTCCATTTAACGTCCCGAAACGGACCCATCTGCGCGAGAATTTCCTGGGCCCGTGAAGCAGCCGCTGCCGCTTCGGGATTTGCGCCGTCGAACCCGAAGGGGCTCCGGGCGTGCTGGGTGAATGAAATCGAAATCACGCCGTGGGCGGAGTTCGATACGATGAGTTTCACCTGGCTCCGGTAGAGCATGAAATCCGCCGCCGTCTGGGCAACGGAATAAATTTTTACATCGTGAAAACGGGCGCCCGCTTCCGAATAGGAGTTAAAAAGGCGAGAATACTCGGTGAATCGCTCACGGAGTTCCGAGAGAAACCTCACGGATTCTTCTTCGACTTGCTGGTGGGGATCGAGGCTCGATCCGAGGCCGAGGAGGCGTTCCGCATCGGGATGGGTCTCCGCTCGCGCAAGATCGTGGATCCATCCGGTCTGACTCGAGGTAAATTCTTTCATCGTCGACATGAGCAATTCTCCCGTGACTCGGCGTCCTGCCGGCCTACAACTCTATTTTGGTCTGGGTGGAGAGGGATTGTCAAAATAAAGGCGGGAAAAAACACTCTGGGAATCGGCTGTCAAATGGAACCCAAGTTTTAACGTGGGCACCGTATGTCAGCTTTAGGCTTCCTGGGCGAACCAGGCGTGCACACCACTGAGCAGGAACAGCCCCCTGGGCATTTGACTGTAGGGTCCAATTGATAAAAGCACGACCCCCAGAGCACCTTCTATTTTACCGATCTATTCGTGCGGAAAACAAGGAAATCGCCGGAATATTTAGTCAAGCATGTTTAGCGAAACCGAGCGACCGCGGAGGAAATCGGTCGAAGTGCCGGATATTCTTCGAAAAGCTTTACAGCTTTACTCGGGGATGACACACTTTTTTACATATAAGCTTATGGCGAAAAAGCTCCTCGTGGCCGACGATAGTCTGACGATCCAAAAGGTGATCAAACTAGCCCTCTCCGGAGACGGGTACGAAATCCAAACCGTCTCGGATGGGACCGAATGCCTACAGCAAGCGGCCCTCTTTCGCCCCGACGTCATTCTGATCGACGTCGGTCTCCCCGGTCGCTCCGCCTTCGATATTAAAAAGGCCGCGAACGAAGACCCCGATCTTGCGAGAACTCCCTTTATTTTAATGTCGAGCGCGTTCGAGAAAGTCGACGAGGCGAAAGTCGCCCTCCTCCGTTTTGATGGACGACTTACGAAGCCTTTCGATCCTTCGAATTTAAAGGCCGTCTTACTCGACGCCTTAAAAATGAATTCTGGCCAGGGCGTGCGCGAATTTTCACCGCCCCCTCCTCCCGCCCCGTCGGGTAATACCTCGTTTCTAAATAAGACGAATCTGCTGACCCCGACTTCGTCGAAAATGTTGCGGCCGCCGGGTCCTAGCCTCGCGCCCGCTTCCGATAACGAAGTCACCGGGGAGATTCAACTCATGGATCCTAGTTCCATCACGAATCACGATCCGCTTTGGAACGATACTCCCTCGAACGAGCCTTTCAGCCTCGACGCTCGTCGCGATACCGACGACCAGGATATTCGCCACCTGACGGAATCAACGGTGAAGATGAGCGGAATGGATGATCTCGGGTCCTGGAATATTTCCGAAGGCTCAAAGAACTCGGGTCCGTCCATTCCCGATATTTTTTCGCAGGGGACTCAGCACGATATTCCGATGCCTAACCCTCATCTCGAATTTGCGCCTCCCCCTCCGATCACCCCGAGCGGAAACTTGGGAAATTTTGATCTCGAACTCGGTACGACTTCGATCCTCCAGCGCCCTCCCGCACCCCCCTCGTCCGCGCACGATTCTCCGTCGAGCGCTTCGCTCGAAGCACTGGTCGAAAAGCAAGTTCGCGAACAACTCGAAATCCTCGTTCAAGGCGCGGTGAAAACCCAGCTTGAACAAATGGCTAGAAAAGCTCTGCCCGAAATCGCCGAACGGGTCGTTAAGGCCGAAATTCGAAAGATGCTCGAAGGCCTCTCCGGAAGTTAAGGCCGAGAACGACGGCCCCGGCGCTTCGTCGACTTTCGAGAAAGCCCTTACGGCTTCGGCTTCTTTCCCGGGATGAGTTTAATTTCCTCAGAATAGAGGCGCTCCACGCCGTGCCCGCGGTTCACCTGCAGCTCTCCGTGTGGGCCGTAACCCACAAACGTTCCAGACCGTACTTGCGAACCCGCCGAATGGGCGGAGCCTTCGACCTCGCGCAGATCCCGCCATTCGATTGCGTCTCCGGAGACGAGCAGCGAAGCACGCGCGTATTCCTCCCGCAGAGAATCCATCGGCTCGGAAAAAATACGGAGGAGCTCTTCGATCACGGCCTTCCGAAATGGGTCCACCGCGATACCGAGTGCGGCAGTCGGCTGATCCGTTTCGGGGGCGATCGCGCAGTTCACGCCAATTCCCGCGACGACGAATACTCCGCGCGCCGAACCCACTCCCTCGCAGAGGATCCCGCCGATCTTCCGAAAACCGATTTTTCGGTCCCGGGCGCCGAGATCGTTTGGCCACTTTAAAACAAGTTCAAGCGCGGGCTGGGAAAGTTTTGCGACCCGGTAAACGGCGAGCGCGACAGTTAAAGGAATCCACGTCATCGGAAATGTTTTCTCCGGACGTAACACGACCGAGAGAAAGAGATTTCCGGACGCCGAACTCCAC
>JANXTV010000361.1 GCA_025352185.1 Oligoflexia bacterium | reverse complement strand
TTCCGCTCCGACGCGCATCGACCGAAACTTCCACATTTGGAAGGTCGTCCCGTCGAGGCCGCAGAGTTCCTGCCCGTAGAATATCGGGCCCTTCGACGTGAGTTTAACGAGCACCGCCACCATCGCGAGAATGGGAGAAATTATCAGTAAGCCGAGAAGGACGAGGAAAAAATCCGTCACCCGTTTAATGATCGAACCGAGCCCATCTAGAGGCGAATCATTCAGTCTTACGATCGGTAAACCATCGAAGTCTTCGACCGCGCACCCCAGAGTCACGTATTCGTGAATATCGGGTACGAGCTGAATATCGCTCGTCTCATCCTTCAGGAGTTTTAGGATCGTATCGAGTTCGTTCGCGTGCCGACGCGGGAGCGAAATCAGAATTTGATCCGGCCGCCGGGCCTTCAGGATCTCCGGTAACTGCGCGAAAAACCCTAAGACCGATACGCCCTGAACTTCGCGTACGGTCGTATCCGGGGGGGCCACCACGCCCTGAACGGCGATTCCGATTTCCGGGAACCGTTTTAATTTCCAAATCAGATTTTCGACCGCCGGGCCCTCGCCGACGATGAGCGCGTGCCGAAGGTTATAACCCTTCTTCCGCATCGAACGGAGGAAGTTTCGCACGCTCAGCCGAAGGACGAGGAGCGAGAAACCGCCGAAAATACCGAAGTAGAGCATCACCCCACGGGAGTATTTATACTCGGCGAAGAGGTAGGTGATTGAAATGAAGAGGATCATCGCGAAGCCGTGCGCGCGGAGCACTTGAAACGCCTCGTGAGTTCGCCGGAGCATCCGCTGCGATTGGTAAAGACGGGCCGAAGAAAAGACCGTCTGCCAGAGAATTACGATGAGGGGCGTTAGTGCCGCGTACTGGGAGAACTCCGGAAATCCTTTCGTCACCTCGATGACGGGAAGGTAGAAGCGGAGCCAATACGATGCGAGCCACGCGGCCGCGATAACGCAGGCGTCTACGGCTCGATAAGTCATTCCAACTGTTTGATGATAACGCTTCAACATGATTTTGCTCGGGCGGGTTTTGCTCTATGTTAGTTGAATCGTTCGATTTCATAAATAGAAACGGAGTTCCTCATCATGATTACGCTCCCTCGTTACGAGGCGAAAACCGCAGCCCAAAAATCCGACATCGATGTCGTTTTCGTCGTCCAAGACGCCGGAAAGAAACCCGTTCCTCCCCGGAGCGCCTATACGAGCCTGGTCGAAAAGCTCCGTAAGTCGAATTCCTTCGCCGGGAAACTCGGCCAAGTCTGCGTCGTAGCATTTGGCGGCAAGGGAAGCGTTTCCCACGTCGCATTTGTCGGCCTCGGGCCGGTCGCCGAGTTAACCGCCGAGAAGGCGCGCCAAGCCGGGGGACATACCCTTTCGAAGCTCTCGGCCGAAAAGGTAGCGACCGCGCAAATCCAGATCGACACGATGCTCGAAATTAAGGGCGCGGAAGATCCGGAAAAACTGGTCGGGGCGTTCACCGAGGGTCTCGCGCTCTCCGCCTATAAGTTCGATAAATATAAGAAGGACTCGAAACCGACCGAGACGGTGGGACCCTCGAAAGTATTCTTCTTCTCGAAAAATAAATCGATTAAGGCGGCACTCGATACTTTTACGAAGGACGCAATCACGGTCGCGGAATGCGTGAACGTAACCCGCGACTGGTCGAACGAACCCGCTAATTTCGGCACGGCCGAATATTTTGCGAAAGAATCCCAGCGACTCGCGAAAGAGTACGGACTGACCTGTAAAGTCCTCTCCGAAAAAGATGCCGAGAAAGAAAAGATGGGACTTTTTCTCGCGGTCGGACAGGGCTCCGAGCGCGAAGGAAAAATCGTCGTCCTCGAATATAAACCGAAGAATGCAGAAAAAACCGTGGCGCTCGTGGGTAAGGGAATCACGTTCGACAGCGGTGGTATTTCGATTAAGCCTTCCATGAAAATGGAGGATATGAAGCACGATATGACGGGTGCCGCGACGATGATGGGGACGATCCTCCTCGCTGCTCGTCGGAAGATTAAGAACCGGATCGTTGCGATTCTCGCGTTTACCGAGAACATGCCGGACGGCGACGCCGTAACTCCGAGTAGCGTGATCTATTCGCGGAATGGAAAATCGGTCGAGATCATTAACACCGACGCCGAAGGCCGACTGATCCTAGCCGACGTGCTCGATTACGCGCACGACTTTAAACCCGATGTGATC
>JANXTV010000178.1 GCA_025352185.1 Oligoflexia bacterium | reverse complement strand
CCGACGCAAAGGTCTACTATGCAACCACTCTTTAAGGCGATATCGGCGCGATCCCAGTTTCCACCGAGCTGCCCGGTATCGGTAAAGCGGAGTACAAATTTATTATACGCATCGATTCCGGCGATCGTAACTTCCCGGTTTTCACGGAGAAGATTTACGGCCTGATCTCCAACGCACGCGCCGAGGTAACAGTTTACCGCCGACTCTTTCGAATAGGCTGCGGATGCAAGAACGAGGGATAAAACCAAGAGAGACGCTGATTTAATATTTTTCAAGGGCGATAGCTCCTTCCGCCTGAACGGTTTCCTAAGATGCGGGGACATCTGTTTCACTACCTAAAACGGGGACTACTGGTTACTAGCGTAGATGAAAGCAATTGGAATACCAGATCTCCCGTCAATAATTTGTAGACAAAAGGGACTGCGGGGTAGCAATTCCAAATTCCTAACGCGGGCCTCACCCATCCTTCGTCAACGCAACTCACCATGCGAGACGTTTCGCCCGCGAAGCTGCAAACCGGCCCGGTTGATTTTACATTGCCCTGACATTCGATCTCGCAGAATGTCATAGCCTCCATGGTAGCAATGCGTTCCGCGATCGCCCTCATTCTCGCTATCCTCGTCTCCGCGTTTCTCGCGGGAATTTTCGCCCTATTATCCCCGAGTGAAGGAAAACGAAAATTCGACGAGGCCGCCGTCACCGCCCTCGTGAAAAAATTTGCCTCCACCGACTCGGGAACGGGCACCTTCCGAATGAGCGAACTGGGGAATCGCGAGGAACTCCTCCCGGTTTCTAATCCGCGCAGCGTACTCCCGCAGATTTCTGATATTCCTTATTTCGAACTCGCGGCTCTTTACCGTTTCGCGGAATCCTGCGAGGGAAAGCCGCCCGGGCTTCGAGTCACTTCCCGTGTCGCCAAAGCTTATCTCTGGCATGAACACGTCTGTCGACCCACGACTCCCCTCCCGGCGAATTTTTTTGAAAAACCTCCCTACTTCCACCCGTCCGGTTCCAGTTACGTTAGGCTCGCGTACCTCACTCACGGCGCCGAATTCGTCACTCAGGAATGGATTCGCAACCACTTAAAGTATTCCCACATCCTCGAACGGGCGGATTTTCCATCCGAACTCCTAAATGCCTCGGAAAAAATCGCGTCGCTCCTTTCGCGTTCTGCACTCCGCGCCCTGAACGAAGAAAGCGAAATGGTCCTCGTTCTTCCCTCGATTATCCTGCTGAAAAAAAATGGACGGGAAAGCGGGACGACATATTCGGTTCACTCCCTCCCCCCTTTTCAAAAATTCCTGCTCGATTCGCGCCTAATCGTCGAAACGACTGACGAAGGTTCGCGCTGTTCGTTTCGGGTTGGAAATGCATGCTGGAATCTCGATTCCGAGCGGATTGCCCGCGACGCGAGACGCCCGACTCTCCTCCTGAGTGCGTTTACCCTCGTGTTAGCCCTATTCGCGGCAGTCCTTCTCTTTCGAAATTTAAACCGGACCCGCACGGAAAATCTGCGCCGCCAATTTGCCCTGAGCGTCCTCACCCACGAACTTCGCACCCCCGTCGCGAGCCTGGTGCTTCACGTCGACCAAATCCGAAAAGACTTCGATACATTTACCGAATCGACCCAGAATTCCCTGCTCGCGGCCCTCGACGATTCCCAGCGACTCCTTCGCCTCACCCACGCCACGAATCAGTACCTTCCCGCAATAACGGGGAAACGGGTCTCGTTAAAGCCCCAGAACATTCCCTCGATCCGAGAAACCGTTTCCGATCTCATTGCGGAACTCGGATCCCCAGTGGCATTCCTCCCGGGCCCGGATTTCAATCTCCAGGCCGACCCCTACTGGTTTTCCGTCGCCATTCGAAACCTCCTTCGAAATTCCGTCGTTCACGGTAGGCCCCCCATTACGGTGCGCACGATCGAGATCAGTAAAACAGTCCAGATCCGGATCGAGGATGCCGGAACCTGTGAATTTAAATCCCTGCGTGAAATGACGACGCCGCTCCGAAAATCCGATCGTTCAAGCGGAACGGGCCTGGGCCTCGCGATTGTTGATCAGATCGCCCGCGAAATGGGGGGAACGCTTCTCTTCCAGACGAATCCCACTCGTTTTACATTCGAAATTCCACGCGGAGGAACCCTTTCGTGAACCAGATCCTCCTCGTCGAAGACGATCTCCACCTCGGTGACGGAATTGAAAAGTGTTTACTCGACGAGGGATTTTTTCTCGTCCGGGCGAAAACCCTCGCCGAGGCAAAGACCGTCTATCCGAGCAAACCCTTTTCCCTAATTCTCCTCGATTGGATGCTCCCCG
>JANXTV010000355.1 GCA_025352185.1 Oligoflexia bacterium | reverse complement strand
CCCGATTTACGGAGACGGCGGGAATATTCGGGACTGGATTCACGTCGAAGATCATTCGCGCGGAGTTTACCTTGCCCTCACCGTGGGTCGCCCGGGCGAAACGTACTGTTTCGGTGGCGACGCCGAGAAAAATAATCTTGATGTGGCCCGTACGATTTGCCGGACGCTCGATAAACTCCAACCTCGTAAGGACGGAAAACTCCACGAAACGGGAATCCAGTTCGTGAAGGATCGCCTCGGGCACGATCGACGGTACGCGATCGACGATACGAAGGCGCAGCGTGAACTCGGATTTACCCGGAAATACGCGTTCGAAAGTGGATTAGAAGCAACCATCCGGTGGTATCTCGAAAACGGTGCGTGGTCCGAAAAGGTCCTCGCGAAAGGAACGAAGAAATGAAGGGCATCATCCTCGCCGGCGGCAGCGGTACGCGCCTCTATCCTTTAACGAAGACGCTCAGTAAACAGCTCCTCCCCGTCTACGATAAACCGACGATCTATTATCCCATTTCGACCCTCATGCTCGCAGGAATTCGCGAAATCCTGATCATCAGTACCCCGCGCGACCTCCCGATGATTAAAACCCTCCTCGGCGACGGGAATGAACTCGGCCTAAAACTTTCCTACGCCGAACAGCCGAAACCGGAAGGGATCGCACAAGCCTTCGTGATCGGCGCCGAATTCATCGGAAATTCTCCGGTATGCCTGATCCTCGGCGATAATATCTTTTATGGGCACGAGCTTTCCGGAAAACTCGAAAGTGCCGCCGGCCTAACCACGGGCGCGAACGTGTTTGCTTACCACGTCCAGGACCCCGAGCGGTATGGCGTGGTCGAGTTCGATAAAAAGGGGAATGCGATCTCGATCGAAGAAAAACCGAAAGCTCCGAAAAGCAGCTGGGCCGTCACGGGCTTATATTTCTACGATTCTAAAGTCGTCTCGATCGCAAAGAATCTAAAACCCTCCGCGCGCGGCGAACTCGAAATTACCGATCTAAACCGCGCTTACCTCGCCGCCGGCACACTCGAAGTGACGACGCTCGGACGCGGAGTCGCGTGGCTCGATAGTGGGACGTATGATTCGCTCCTCTCCGCTTCCCAGTTCGTGCAGACGATCGAGCAGCGCCAGGGATTAAAAGTGGCGTGCCTTGAGGAAATCGCCTTTTTAAAGGGATTCATCGACCGCAAGAAGATGGAAGGGCTCGCCGAATCGTTCGGGAAGAGTCCGTATGCGACCTACCTCCACCGGGTGCTTTCCGAAAACGACTAAATTTCTCGAGACTAGGATACCCATTCTTGGCGAGTGAATCGGATCAGGTATCCCATTTCGAGATAAAAGAAGAAGACGAGGATTACGGTAAGGATGGCGATCGATACCTTACGCCCGACCCCCGGCCGAGTGAATGCGGCGGGTAACCATTCGGCTCGGAACAGATAGACGAGGAGGAATACGGTCGGCATCGAGTACCGAATTCCGTTCCACCAGCGGTCCCAGGGGCCGACGTCCCCGCAGACCGTAATTACGAAGTGCGTTCCCGCGGCAAGGAGCAGTGCCGAATCGAATCTACGGATTCGGGGCAATACTTCGGTACGTTTCGCCCACCGGATTTTCGCTTCCCGAATCGCGACGTATGCCAGCGTAAGGGTAAGGAACACGATCATCGCCCACGACACGATTCGCGGGTACGTGAAAACCTGGCTCCACTCGAACGGCCCCTCGAGGGGTGGGTGGAAATAGAGGCCCAGCGCCTTCAGCGGCGAAAACTCTTTATACCAGCCGAGCTTTAACTGCTGGAAGTAGAGATTCCACGCCCCGAATTTTAAATGGCAGTAGAGATAGAAGCTACCTAGTCCCAGACCCGAAAACCCGAGAAAGAAAGCGGTCCGCACCAGATCCAGCCGGTTCTCTTCCGTCCGCTCCCGGAAGTAGGCGATCATCGCGCTTAAACAGAGAAATCCCGGGATCAGAAACCCCGTGAGTCGCGTCAGTCCGAGATTAAACCCGAGGAGTGCGAGCGCGAGGAGATCAATCGACCGGGGTAGGTCCTTCCCCCCGCTCACGACGTCGCGGAGCCAGTAAATTCCGAGGAGCAGGAGCGCGATGTAGAGTGACTCGCTGTAGGAGACAAAAAGATAAAACATCGCCGGGTAAGCGAGGAGGATTGCGGTTTTGATCGCGACGGTCTTGGTACTCTGCTCGCGGAGGAGTCGGGTCAGCAGCCACGAAATGACTAGCGCCCCGAGGATCGAGACCAGGGGGAGCGTCGTTAGAAGTGACCACTTCGTTATCGCTGAAAAAAATCGTGCGATCGAAGGGTACGCCGGAAAAAAAGCGACGTTCGAATTTTCGGAATCCTGGAAGAGCGGCGGGACGGGAGAAACGTATCCGAGGCGCGCGATCGCTTCGTACCACCGGCAGTCCCACCGGCAGAGTAACGTTAAATCGTAGGGACGGGCGCCCGGGGTGATCGCCACCTTCGTCGCGACCCAGGCCGCGATGATCCCGAAGAAGGCGAGCGGATGGCGGAGGATCCGGTCGAACGATAGAGGTGGACGGCTATCGGGTAGTTTCATCGTATCTCTTCTCCCACCCTCGTGGCAGTAGCGGTGGCAGTCATCACCGGCTTTTCGTAGACGAATACCGCAAACTGTTCGTCGGTGAGAATTTTTCGCTCGGTTTTATAAATTGGAGTCCATCCGGGGCAGGCGCGGAAGGTCGCGTCGAATTCGGGGACTTCGCCTGGCTTAATCACCAGGATATCCGAAGTACCGAGGACTACGCCTGGAACGCGGCCCGCGCAAATATCGGTGAGCGCGACCGGAGTGAAACCCCGTTTAAAGAGCGGATACCCCGACCACCGACCGTTCGAAAGATCGTAGACCCGACGGCGCGCTTCCGCCGCGGCGGGAAAGACGAGGAAGTCGTGCGTAGTGAACGTCTGCGGCGAAGTCGCGACGAACGGAGTGAGCCTCGTCGAGTCGGAAAGATCGAACTTCGGCTCAAACGGATTCCAGGCCGCAAGCCAAACGAGGGTCGCGAGCGCGGGACCGAAGAATAGGACGGCTTCGTGGCGGGCTAAAATTCGTTCCGCGGAAGCCTTCGCCACTGGCTCGGCGGTTCCCTCCGCCGCGAGGGCCGGGCGGTTCAGCACCCAGAAATAAACGAAGAAGACGAAGAAGACTCCGAGGTGCCGAACGCACGGAGGATAGCCGAAAAGGTAGACAAAGAAGACAGGAATCATCGTCACGAAAAACTGGTAGAGGCACCCCCGGTTTTTCCGGAAGAGGTAAAAAAGGTAAGCGAGGGCGAAGACTCCGAAGAGGGGGCTGATCGGGATATAATTCCAGTCCCACCCCGTCCCCCACATCCGCTCGACCGGAAAAAGGAGGACCGCGAAATACCGAATCGTATGGCTCGCGAGTTTTACCGGTCCGGGCGAAACGAGGTCGGTCGCGAAATTAGAATCTGGCGGAGGCAGCTGCTGGATGAGGATAAAGACGCCGACGACGAGCGATACCCAGAAATCCCACCGGCGAAAAAGCCGGACGCCTTCCCGGCGTAGTAAAAGAAAGTATTCGATTCCGAGCAGCGCCCCCGCCCCCCCAAAGAAAAGCAGATGCGTGGTCGCCGAGGCGAGAATCAGGAGTCGGGATTCGACGATTTTTCCCCGCCGCCGAAAATCGAGCGAGAGGAGTAAGAGAGCCCCCCCGATGACGTACGTCCGGGAGATCACTCCCCACTCGCGGAAAAAAAATACGCTCGATCCGATGAGCACCGCGGTCAGGAGCGAGAGTCGGAAGCGAAAGAATAGGAGGTAAAGCGAAAGGAACGAGAAAGAAAGCGTGACGAGCCGGATATACGTTCGCGGGTCGAGCACGCCGTCGAGCATCGGCCAGAGCGCGCGGAGTAAAATGTAATGAAACGGCGGCGTCCGCTCGTAACGAACGGCGGTCCAGAAATCCTCAAAACTCGTCGGGCGCGTCGCCGCCAGAAAAGTCTGGTACTCGTCCCGCCACGGCAGATGCATGTGCGTGCAGTAGAGCAGGAAAATTCCGAGTGCTAGAAAAGCCGAAATACGCGGTAGAGAGGCCTCCCGAGTTAGGCCTCCCACTTCGCCCATCCCGCGGCGAGAATGCGCGACTCGAACTCGGCGATGCGGTTTTTAAAGTGATTCTCGGTTCCTTCGGGCGCGTAACCTTCGGCGGTCCACGCGACGGTCTCATCGAAATTTAACGTCGGCTTCCATCCCATCCACGCGTTCGCCCTTTCGAATGAAACCTTCAGGAGTTTTGCTTCGTGTAGGGCTTTCACGGGCGCCGGAGCTGGCGCGGTCTCGAAGCCGAATCCCGGAATCGCTTTCGTGAACGCCGTCACGAGATCCGCGACCGAGCGTGAGTTTTCGGCAAGCGGACCGAAGTTAAAACTTTCGCCGTT
>JANXTV010000328.1 GCA_025352185.1 Oligoflexia bacterium | reverse complement strand
GAACGGTCGCGAGATCCGTCGCACCCATCTGCCCCACCTGGCGTTTTCCCGAAATGCGCAGGAGGAGGACGATCGCGAAATAGACGATCGCGGCGCGAACGACGAGATTCCAAACGGGCAAATCGAAATGCGTCAGGAGTTCACTCATCGCCTAAACCCGGAGGCCCAGGATGAGGAAAATCACTCCCGCAAAGCCAAACGCGAGACTCACCCACCAATACCGTTTACGACGCGTAAGCGCGGAGATCGCGGCAATCGAAATCGCGACTTGAAAAAAGGTGACCCCGCTCGCAAAAGTCTCGTGCGTCTTCAGGTGCTTCGCAGATTCGGTAGCGTGGTGTTCAGCTTCCGCCTTAATCTCTTCCTGCTCTTTTTTATATTCGCCGATTTTCTCTTCATCCGCAGGAGTAAGCGTGGCCTTCGTCGAGAGGATCGCCGCTTTTATACCCTTCGCCTGGTAGTACGACCAAGAATCGGAGGCATGAATCTGGTCGATCACCGCCTCATTCGCGTGGTGACCGGAAAGGAGAGCCGTGACGGCGGCCAGCGCCGCGAGGACCGCGGAACTCAGCGCGATTCCGGAGACCCACCGCGCGCCACTATGCTCGGCATGATGGTGGATTTCCTCCTGCAGGCCTTCCGTCGGAATTTCAATCTCTTCCATAATCCATTCCCCTTTCCTCCGAACTTACTCTAGAAATCGCGCTCGGCAAGTCATATAGCGTAAAGGTGGCCCAGGAATTACCTCTACCCGCTGATTTATCCTTTTCCGAGCTTCCCTGGGAAGCACGGTTCGCCGGACTTTTCCCGGGAGATCCCGAGGCCGTAAACTTCACTCGGCCGGTTTCCGAGATCACCCATTCGGTAACGAGCCCGACGGCGGTCCGGGCGCCCACCCTCCTCGCGTGGTCGGATCGCCTCGCGACCGAACTCGGGATAAAAAAATCAGAGTCGGGCGACTCGCTTGCGCTGCTTGCGGGAAATCTCGTCCTACCTTCCATGCGCCCCTACGCCGCTCGGTACGGAGGTCACCAGTTTGGGCACTGGGCCGGTCAGCTCGGTGATGGCCGTGCGATTACGCTCGGCGAAGTCGAAACGAAAAGTGGCCGACGCGAATTCCAACTGAAGGGCGCCGGCCCTACTCCCTACTCCCGACGCGCCGACGGTCGAGCGGTGCTCCGCTCTTCGGTAAGAGAATTCCTCTGCAGCGAGGCCATGCATTTTCTCGGCGTTCCGACGACGCGCGCCCTCGCTCTCGTCGGAACGGGAGAAGCCGTTGTCCGGGACCTCTTTTACGATGGAAATCCGCGGGAGGAACCCGGGGCGATCGTGACCCGAGTCAGTCCGTCCTTCCTCCGCTTCGGAAATTTCCAGATCTTAGCCGCCACCGGGGAAACGGACCTCCTCCGGGACCTCACGGACTTTCTGATCGCCGATCATTTTCCAAATATTTCCCCGGTCGATCCCGACCGTTACGGCCTCCTCCTCGACGAAGTAGGACGCCGAACAGCCCGGCTGATGATCGAGTGGATGCGCGTCGGCTTCGTCCACGGAGTGATGAACACCGATAATATGGCCGTCCTCGGACTGACGATCGACTACGGACCTTACGGATGGCTCGAACCCTATGACCCGGGCTGGACCCCGAATACGACCGACTCCGAAGGTCGCCGCTATTGCTACGGGAATCAGCCGGGGATTGGACACTGGAATTTTGCGCGCCTCTGCGAGGCACTCCAGCCTCTGATCGGCGATGAATCCCGATTAAAGCGGAGTCTCGAACTTTACCGCGAGATTTTCGAGCGGGAATATCCGGAGATGATTGCGCGAAAACTGGGAGTCACGGTGCCCGTCGAGGCCGCGGAACTTACGGCTTACCGTGAAGAAATCGAAATGCTCTTCGGCCTCCTCCAGTCGAGCGAAGCCGACATGACACTTTTTTTCCGCGGACTCTCGACGGAACTCGCGGGTGCGGAAGATTTTCTGGGCATGCTTACGCCCACCCTCTACCGTGCGGCTCCCCTCACGCCGGAACTCGATACCGCGTGGCGAGCCTGGTTTTCACGGTACCGCGCGCGACTTATAAAATCGGGACTTCTAGCTGCGGAACGAATTCAGTCGATGCGCGCCGTTAATCCGAAATTCGTGCTTCGCAATTACCTCGCCCAAAACGCGATCGTCGCCGCCGAAAGTGGCGATGCCACGTTAATCGCTCGCCTCCTCCGCGTGCTCGAGTTTCCCTACGACGAAAATCCTAGTGATCAGGACCTGGCAGAAAAACGCCCGGAATGGGCTCGCTCCGCGCCCGGATGCAGCGCCCTCTCCTGTTCGTCTTAGGCCGCTACGACGTGAGAGAAGAACGTTGGCTGCTTATCGTCCATCGCGAGATCGTAAGCCTTTCGGTCGGCGCCCGGAGAAAGCCAGAGTCCGAGATGCTCGTCCTTGAGAAAGATCGGCGTACGATTATGCCCAGCCGCCGCGACCTCGGGATTCGGCTCATCGGTGATCAGGGCAAAGGAATCGAGGGGAAACGGGCCGGCCGTATTTCGAGCATAAAGGCACGCGACATTCAGTTCCCGAATCCCTTCCGCATTAAAGCGAAGGACTAAATTCTCTTGCGCTTCACCCGCCCGCAGGTCCCGGTGCTCAAAATCGTGGCGCTTCACGTTCTCCCAAAAACTTTGAATCGCCATCACGCCGTGGTGCCGCGCAAAGGACGCTTTCCACCAGGCGACGGTCCCTAGACTATCGCGTCTCGCATTATAGCAACCATCGTACCGACGATCGAAGTCCGGCGACTGCCCGGCGGGACGCAGGAGGTAGCGAAAGGGTCGCACCCACCGCTCGTCACTCCCCCCTTCGTTCCCCACCACGAGGGGGGCGTACTGGCCGGGGAATATCCGCGAGTCGCTCTCGAGGAGTTCGGAAGATTTATATCTCCCGAGACGAAACCGAAGTTTCGCGATTTTATCCGTCGCGATCCGTCGATCATTTTCCGCTTTCTGAGTGACCTTCGTCAGCAGAGTCCGCTCGGCGTCCGCAAGACGTTTTACTTGCGTGAAGAGGTCTTTTTCTAATTTAGTCGACTCGAGCTTACGCCATTCGAGGATGAGCTTCGCGATTCTTTTTTCGTCGGCACTCGCAGGATTTTCGAGAAAAGAAGCTTCGAGCCCGATGGGGATTTTAGCGCCGCTCCCGGCAATACGCTGCTCGAAAAGGATTCCGAAAGCCGCGAGGTCAATCCGTGCACGGTACGTAAGACCGAGAGTTTTAGAGTTCTGGGTGACGAGTGCGGAGTAACACATTCCGCAATCCTAAGGAGGCCTACCCCTTTAGCCAAGAGGAAAGCGAGGCAATCAGCGAGTCCGCGCCTGGCTTTTTTCGAACCAGCCCGAGTTCTTTAGCCCGGACCATGGAGCGAAAAATCGCATTTTTCAGATCCTCCGTATCGAAAGGTTTAAGGAGCTGCGGATCGTATCCGGTTTCTGCTCCGGAAATGGCGACGAGGGGAATTCCTTCGGCGTCGCATTCCTTTTTCAGGAGACTAAAACTCACGAGCTTGTTTCTAAAGTCTCCGACTACGGCATCGACCGATCGCCAAGCGGGATCGTCAATTTTATAAAACGTCTCGAGCTGAAATCCGTTCACTTCCATTAAATCTCGAAGTGTGTCGGCGAGGTCTTTATCATCTTCAAAAAGTGCGATTTTTAAACTCATACCCTAGTAACGGCAAATTAGGCTTTTGGATTGAGCACCATTTACACTATTCCATCTGGAACTGAGAATGGAATGGAGCAAATCTTTAGATTCTCCTCCAAATCAAAAGAATGTGAGTAGACCCGTTACACTAAACGAAAAAAACCGCCATTTTTCCGAGAGTTTCGGAGAAATGGCGGTCGGCTCTTTCGAGTTAAATTTAATTATTGTGCGTAAACTGGTCCGTCGATCGTGAATGGATCAGCGATAAACGTGGAGACGCTTTTTGCGGAACCGGCGCGGGAATAGCCATCGGTTTCGTAGGTAACGGCGACTGGAGAAAGCGCGACCATCGTCAGGCACTTATTGGTCGAGTTATCGACGATCGTGATTTTCTTGAAAACGCCATCGACGGTGCGCTGGTCTTCGGAAGCAATGGTCACCATGGCGCCGCACGTATCTTTTTTTCGGGATACGATTGGGAGGTTAACCGTGTAAGGAGCGATCATTTCCATCGTGCAGAAACGGCCCTTCGGACATTTACGGGAAGCGTAGAGAGTGAGGGTCACTTCACGCGCTTGGGTGTCGAGGGTAACCATTCCAGTGTCGTATCGAACATTTCCGAATGCCTTACGGTCCAGATTCATTTGGGTGATGGTCGCCGTTTTAGCGCCAGTATCGACGGGGGTTGCGAAAGCGGAAGCGGCCGAGAGAGAAGCAAGAACCAGTACAAGTGCGTTTTTCATAGGATTTCCTAAGTGTTGGGTGCCCGGATCAGGCGTTTTTACGATCCGTTGAAC
>JANXTV010000311.1 GCA_025352185.1 Oligoflexia bacterium | reverse complement strand
ATGGTTCCGACGGGAACTCCGATCCTCTCACTTTCACGTGGGCGATGAACGGAACGGCCGCGGGATCGCAGTTTACGATCACTCCGGGAACAAACACGAGCCAAGCCGTATTCGTTCCGGATGCAACCGTCGTCGGAACCGATAGCGTAACCGCCACGATTAATGATGGATACGATACGACGACTTGTTCGTGGGGCGTCCAGGTCCTACCCGCCTGCTCGATCGCTTCGTCGACTCCTTCGGGAACGACTTCGAAGATGTCGGCAAACGGTGCGGCTTCCCAGAGCTTCGTGGCTACCGCGAATGATTCTTCGTGTGGACTCACTTGGAGTTTAAATGGATCGACAATCGGTGGGGCGACGTCTCCCGTTCTAAATCTTCTTTCTTCTTCCCTGACGGCGGCACCGGCGACGAACACACTCGTCGCGACCGCATCGAATACATATACCCAAGCGACCCGCACCTGGGTCATCTCCCAAAACCAAGCTCCGACTTGCGCCTCCCAGTCTCCGGCCGCAACCGGAACGAGCGTCGGAGTCGGCGGAAATATTACTTACCAGGGCACGGCCGGAAACCTCGATTCCGATACCCTCACCTATTCCTGGACCTATAATGGATCGCCAGCCAGCCCGACCGTATTTACGGCGAGTTCGACGGGCAATACGGCGCAAACGATTTTCACGCCGACCGGTTCTTACGTCGGAAATAGCCAGTCGATCGGACTAACGATTAACGACGGGTACGATACCGCGAGCTGTAGCTGGTCGACGAACGTGTTAAACGCGTGCGTAATCGCTTCGACCACTCCGACGACCGCGACGACGAGTAAAGTTGCCTTTAGCTCGAGCGCCTCGACGAATTTCACCGCTTCCGCGAACCCGGGATGCGCCTATACGTGGACCTTAAACGGGGCAAATATTTCGGGCGCCACGGTCGCGACCTACTCTCTCCCTTCGACTTCGCTCGTCGGCGGGAATAATACTCTCCAAGTCTCGGTCAGTAACGGAACGAGTTCCGACTCGAAGACCTGGAATATTGTGAAGAATTCGCCGCCCATTTGTTCGGGACAGTCTCCATCTTCTACGGGATCGGTCGTCGCGGTCGGCGCCACGCTGAACCTGACGGCGAACGCAGTCGATGCGAACTCCGATCCGCTCACTTTCACTTGGTTTAATAACGGTACGGCGGCCGGATCCCAGTTCGCCATTACCCCCGGCGTTGGCACAAGTCTCGCGGCTCTGACTGCCGATAATGCCCTCGTCGGATCGAATAGTATCCGCGCGGATATTAGCGATGGTCTCGATACGGCGTCGTGCTCGTGGACGGTAAGCGTCCGCTCGCCATGCCTGATCACCACCACGAGTCCATCGACCGCCACTTATCGCATGCCGTTCACCGCCGGCGCTTCCCAGAGCTTTATCGCTTCGGCGAACGATTCGGCATGCCTCCTTTCCTGGAAATTAAATGGCTCAACCATCGCGGGCGCGACTTCCGCTCTCTATAATCTTTCTTCCTCGCAGCTGACCGCCGGTCCGGCGACGAACACTCTCGTGGCGACCGCGGCCGATGGATACACGACCGCGAACTACGCTTGGACCATCACCCGAAATCAGGCTCCGACTTGCGCTTCGCAGACTCCGGCGGCGGGCGGTAACTCGGTCGGCGTGGGCGGGAATATCACGTTCCGAGCGACCTCCGGAAACCCGGACTCCGATTCGCTCACCTACTCCTGGAATTATAACGGCTCGGCCGCGAACGCTTCGGTGTTTGCGACTTCGGCGACCGGGAATAACGCCCAGGCAGTTTTCACACCGACCGGAAGCTACGTCGGTAACGGCCAGACCATCGGCGTAACGATTTCCGACGGTTACGATAATGCGAGCTGCAGCTGGACGGCGAACGTCGTAAATAGTTGCTCGATCAGTTCCGCGTTCCCCGCCACGGCGACTTATAAGGTAGCCGCCGCCGGATCCACGTCGACTTCGTTCGGCGGTATCCCAAGCGATACGAGTTGCGTGGCGACTTGGAAGTTAAACGGAACGACGATCGGATCGGGAGCCCTCCAGTCCGTACTTTCGTCTTCATTAACGAATGCTCCCGCAACGAATACCCTGACCGAGACGCTTGATAACGGCGTGACGACTCCGACGACGCGGACTTGGACCGTAACGAAGAACCGTGCGCCGACGTGTAGTGCCCAGACTCCCGGCGCAGCGCCGGCCGCTATGAATTATACTTCGACGCGAAATTTCAGCGCGACCGGAGCCGATGCGGATTCAGATTCTCTCTCCGGATTCACCTGGACCTTTAACGGATCTCCGAGTGCTTCGCTCTTTAACCCGACGAACTCCGCCGGTTTGACCGCGACCTCGACGTTCATCCCTACGTTCTCACAAGTCGGTACCGGCCAGAATGTAAGCGTGAGCTACTCCGACGGTTACGATTCTGGCGCCTGCTCGTGGGCATTCGATGTCGTAAACCCGAATACGGTGTCTATCACTTCGTGTAACCCCGCCGGTAACCCGATCGTCGTTTATTCAACCGGAGCGAGTAGCACGCAAACCCTCCAAGTCGTCGCGGCAAACGCACTCGGAAGTGGTTATTCCTGGTACCAGAACGGATCGCTGATCGGTGGAGTAAACGGAAGTAGTTACGCGGTCTCGTCATCCGGTCTTTCGGCGGGACTCTATACCTACCGCGGTTTGGCTTCCGACTCCCAGGGAAACACGGCCTACTGCGACTATAACGTGAAGATTAACGCTAAACCGGCGATTTCCGCCGCGGTACCCTCTCTCGTTCAAACGTATAAAATGAACTACGGCGCGACGATGGGCTTCAGTGTAACCGCCACCGACGGAAACAGCGATGTTCTCTCCTATAGTTGGAGACTCGACGGCGCGACGAGTGCAGCCCTTCCTTCGGGAGCTTTCTCCACGACGTTTAATCCAAACTACGCGCCTTCCCTGATCGGCACGCACACCGTCGCGGTGACGGTGTCGGACGGATACGAATCCGTATCCCAATCTTGGACGATCGAAGTGAATCTGTTTTCACAGTCGTGTAACGCCCTTTATAACTCGACCACTTCTTCCGGCCAGATTTGTACGCTCGTCGGAATCCCCGGAATGGGAGATACGATGGTCCCGACCGTCGACCAGACGCTGGTACGCGTAAAGCCGACTTACTTAATCGACGACGGTTCCGGAAACTGGATCTTCACCGACGGCATTAACCATACGGTAAACTTCTATAACCGCTCGGGCGCTTCGATCACCCGGTGGGGTATCACGACCGCAGCCGGTGCGATGAACGTCATCGTCGGGAACGGTGCAAACGGGCTTACGATCGACAGCGTTTATAATAAAAATTTCAAACTCGATACTCCCCAAGGCGTGGCCTACGATTCCGCGACGAAGAATCTTTTCATCGCCGACTATTCGAACCACCGGATCGCCATGATTGATAATACGGGATTCGCCTCGACGATCGTCGGAACGACGACGGGTGCGGCCCTCGGAAATAACCTCGCGGGCAACACGGATGGCTCCCTCGGTACTACCGCGGCCTGCTCGAACCCGGTCGATGTACGTGTAGTGAACTGGGGCGGAAATCGGTGGCTCTACTTCACCTGTTACGGGACTCACGCCGTTAAGAAACTCGATGTTAATCCGGCGAGCGGAAATTATTTAAAAGTTTATATGGTCGTCGGTCGGCTCTCGGCCGCGAACGCCACTTTCGCCGGAACCTCAGACGGCACGCTCGGAACGACGGGCGATGCGACGACAAACGGCCCATGGGCACTTTCTGACGACGGAAACGGAAATATTTACTGGACGGAATATCAGGGCCTCCGCGTACGCATGGCCGCCACGGGCGGAGCGACGACGACTTTCTTCGGCGGGAATGCGACGGCGACGAACGCATTCACCGTAACCGCGACCGAAGTGACGGGTACGCTCACGGCCGCGACGACGAACATGCAAGCCGTCGCCTCTTCGGGAGTGATCACGAAAGTCGCGGTCCTCGGGCCGGCATCGGTCGCGAACGGCGTATGCACGCACTACCGCGCCCAGATCCAAAACGCAGCGAACCTACCTTTCGCGGTAACGGGCGCTACGACCGTCGCCTTAACGGGCGCGGGAGCCGGAAACTTCTATTCGGACGCGGCCTGCACGGCCGTGATCGCGGGCGGAAACCTTACCGTCAGCACCGGTTTCGCGGATGCCGGCTTCTACTACAAGAATTCGACGAACGGAGCGATTACTCTCAGTGGCGCGTCGGCGGGTCTCACGACCGGTACGGCAGGACTCACCGTCGCGGCCGCCAGCACCGCCACTAAACTCGCGGTTCTGGCCCTCGCGAACCATCTCTACACGGGATGTACGCCCGTCGTAGTCCAGCTCCAAAACGCGGGTAGCGTTGCTTCGACTTACGGCTCGGCAAGAACGATCCGACTCAGCCAGAATGCGATGGGGAACTTCTATACCACTTCGACCTGCGCCGGAACGCCGACTTATAATTTTACGATCGGCGCCGGCAATACCGACGTCGTGGCCTACTACGCGTCGACCGCGATTGCTCCCGCGAACCAGACCGTTTCACTCTTCGGGAATGCAAACACGAACTCGATTAACCCGACCACGACCGCGAACGTTTCGATTGGTGCGATCACCCTTCGTTTACCTCGCGGACTCGCGGTATTAACGAGCGCTGGTACCGTTTCGGGTATCTTCGTCTCCGCCTATGACCAGCACCGGGATATTTACGTGAATAACAGCGCCGGTGCCGTCACGATCGGCGGAACCGCAATCGCGGGTTATACCTCCGCGGTAGTCGCGGGTACGGGTACGGCAGGGTATAACACTGACGGTATCGGTAACGTCACGCGGCTTTGGACCGGTTACGGACTCAGTCTGAACCCGGCCCAAACGAAACTCCTCATTCCCGACTTTGATAACCTACGCGGACGCTGGCTTGACCTCTCCGTCGCGAACGGACAAATCACAACGGATCTCGGCGCCGGCCGGAACCGCAGCGGTAACCTCGGAGATACGGCCATCGCCGCGACCTCGATGTATCTAAACGGACCGACCGAAATGGTGATGGATAGCTCGAACCGGAAGCTCTACGTTTCTGACTCGCAGAACTCCCGCATCCGACGCGTCGATATGCTCACCGGTTATGTCGATACGATGATCGGTAAAGGACTCGGCGGCGCGACCGTCGAGCAAGAAGATCCGACCAACGCTTTCATGGGTTATCCACGTGGATTATCCCTCATGTCGAACGGCGGCACGAACTTCCTCGTCTATGCCGACCAACAACAGAATACCGCGGCAAACTCGAACTGCCAGATTCGCGCGATGAACTTAACGCCGAATATCGGTAACCCACCGGCCGGCACGCTCTTTAGTACGCTGATTAACCCGTATAAAGTCACGACCCTCGCGGGAGATTATACCCTCGGATGTAACCCGATGGGTGCGGTCGCTCCGAATACGAACCTCGGTTCCGCGACGAACGTTAAGCTCTATAACCCCGAGGGCATCACGAGCGACGGCACGAACCTCATTATCGCCGACTATCAAGATCATTGTATTTTAAAGATGACTCCGAACGGTCAAATCACGAATCTCGTCGGTACGTGCGGAACACTCGGGACACTCGACGGTTCCACTTCGATCGCGACGGTTCGGTATCCGACCGCAGTCGTCATCGACCCGAATTATGCCGCCGACGGAAACTTTTTCTTCGCCGACGCGATCGACTTGAGCCCGACTAAAGTTCGTTACGTGAACTTCCGGACCAGTGCGGTTACGATCGGAGCCACGACCGTGCCGGCCGCGACGTCTCCTTACGGAGTGGTGCAAACTCTCTGGACCGTCAGTCCATCGGGTAACTCCTCGGGACGAATCATGGGTCTCGCCGCTTTCGGTCCACAGCTCTGCATGGCCGGCGGATGGCCTGGAAATGGTAACTTAGGTAGCCATAACGTGACTTGCTATGACCGATCGAACGCCCTCGGCCCAGTTTCGCTCCGAGTCGGATCGAATGAAGGAACCAGCCCTCCGTACCGTGCAGGCGCGCCTCTCAGCGCGAATGACCAGGAAGGAATCACTTCGACTTCGGCCTTGGTGAACGCGCCTTACGGGCTAACGTTTGACGCCGCCGGTAACCTCTATATTTCTGAGCGAAATAACCATATCATTCGGATGGTAAGACGCTGGTGGTAACCCCGATGAAAAAGACTTCCTCGACTAAAAAAATTATCTTTACGCTCATCGTGCTCGGACTGGGTACCGGTGGCTATCTTTTCGCCTCGAAACGGAAAGATGCGGCAAACCGAGTCTCCGGAATCGAAAGCGAAGTCGTCCGCGCGAAAACCGAGATCGAAACCCTCTATAAGCAGCGGGTAGAACTCCTCGAGTCCTGGGAAAAGGCGACGCAGAAACTCGATCGTGCGGAACTTCCGAAGTCCCTCCGACTTTCGGATACCGTGCGTGGGGCGAAAGATCTAAAACTCGAATCCGAGTCCGACGTCATCCACTTCGATTTCGTCCAGAATCAGGTGAGCCAAACGATCAGCGAATATCTACAGTCGGAACTAGCGAAGAAGACGAAACCTAAAGGTCTCGAGAAACTCGAAGAAACGATTAACTTCCAGCGCCGCGCCTACCACGTATCCGCGTTTGAAATGGAAGAGCTTCAGAAACAATACCGTTTAAAATCTCCGAAACCGCTTATTTTTCCGGCGGAACGAATGCTGAAAGAGCGTGGGCTTTACCACTAACGAATCATGAATACTGCCCGGCCAGTTTCTAAAGGTGTAGTACTCTCGGTCCTCTTAGCGATTGGGCTCCTCATCGCGGTTGCGATCACCTGGAAACCGCTGCGTGAAGCTACGTCGTACCGCGAATCGATCCGAGTCATGTTCCGTGAACTTGACCACCTTCAGTCCGAACGGCACCGGATCGCGGGCCTCGCGCCTCCGAAAGATCTCTACTCCTCGATTTGGACCCAGTACGAACTCGAAACCCTCGAGGCGAGGCAAAATGCGATTGGAAATGCGATCGCCCAGCGGATCCAGTCGAAATCGTTAAACTCCGAAGCGCTTGCGGCTTTGCAGTATACGGAGAAAAAAATAAACGACCTCCGGATGGATTTCGAACGGCGACGTACGGAACGGTTTGAACGTTTCGCTGCCGCCCGCGTCCAAAAGGGTTGCCACTGGATTCATTGTCCCGAACCTTTCACCCTGCCCGGTGAAGCTGTTCTCCTAAAGATGCGCGCCGAAAACCCGGATTTCGGGAAAACTTACGCGAAACCGTCGAAAATAAATAAACGATAAAGGCCGCTTAAGCCGGCGGCGGCGCCGACGGCACGAGGTCCTGGCGATTTCGGTGCAGATCGAGGAATCGGCTGAGCTCCGGATATTTCGTCGGCCAGTCGAGTCCCTTCAGCCGGAGGGTCATGTAGTCGAGCGCGATGTAAAGATCGTATCCGGCCTGGGTAAGCTGGAAGTCCGAAACTTTCCAAGGGAGTCGCTTTAAATTCGTGGAATGGATCGTCGCGAGGGTGCGGTCGATATTTTCGACGTGCTCCCGGAGCCATTCTGCGGAAGGTTGCGGACGAACGTGTTCGAGGTGCCACTGAACGGTCTGGGCCATGAGCCCCTCGGCGAGCGTCGATGCGGCCCGAACCGTGGCTCGGGTCGCGAGGTCGGCCGGCCAAATTTTTTCACCGTAATTTTCGTGCAGGTATTCAAGGATCGTCGCGGAATCGGGAATCGGAATTCGCTCCGCTCCCGGATGCACGACCAGGACCGGCACGAGGCCCAGTGGATTCGCATTTAAGAACTCTTCGGTCGGCTCGAAAACGTTTATTTCTTTCGGTTCGTAATCGATGGCGAGTCGAGAAAGGGCGACCCGAATTCGACGAGCAAAGGGGGAGCGGAGCGAGTAAAACAGCTGATACCGGGAGCGAGTTGCCATTTCACTTTTTTACTGCGATGAGTGGCGGAAATGAACGAAAAAAAGGGTGGAACCGAATTCTCGGTTTTAACGCACACGAATGGGACTAAAACACTCGTCGATTCCGAAAACGGGCAGGCGATGCATTCACGCGTCGGTCCCGTTGAGGAAGCGCGGCTCGTTTACGCAGACCTCGCACGAGTCGAGGAGCGACTCCGTGAGGCCAGCGTCACCCGGCTCTGGGACGTCGGGATGGGAACGGCGGCGAATGTAATTGCGACCCTAGCGCGAATCCGTTCGGTTCCAAGCGCGATCGGAAAACTCGAGATCCATTCGTTCGAAACGAAACCGGAGGGCCTGCGCGGCGCCCTCGCTGCTCCCGCCGAATTTCCGTGGCTAACGGAATGGGGAAACGTCTTGGGTCCCCTCCTCGAAATGGGCGTATCGAATTTCAATATCGGACGGGTAGAAATCCAGTGGCGGCTCCACGTGGGCGACTTCTACGCGCGCTACCCGAGCCTCTCCCCGCCCGACGTCGTTTACTTTGATTTCTACTCTCCGAAAAAAGTTCCCGAGCTTTGGCACCGAAGTCACCTCGCCCCCCTTCGTCAGTTTATTGGCGACCACGAAACCCGCCTTTTTACTTATTCGGCCGCGACCCCCACGCGCCTCGAATTCCTGCTCTCCGGATTCTTCGTTGGGAAATCGTCCGGCACATCCTTAAAGAACGAAACGACGGTGGCCGCTTCTCTCTGGGATAGCCTCCAGTTGCCGCTAGGGAGCGAATGGCTCGACCATAAAATCGCTACTTCCGAGTCCGTGGCGAACTTCCCCGATCTCGCCCGACTTCGTGACCACCCGCAGTGGTCATTTTCCTAACGCAAAATTTTTTTCATCTCCCGAGAGAAACACCCGAAAAGAAAAGGAATGTTTAAGGGCCCCACTCACTTAGCCATCGCTGTCGCTGCACTCGCTTTAGGGTGCGCGAATTCCCGCGCCGATGATTCCGAACACTGGATCCAGGTCCTGCGCGATACGCGCGGTGCGAGTTTCACTTCGAAGTCCCAGCGGGCGGACATGCTCGCGCGCGGAATCGAAGCTTTAAAGGGCGAGATTAAATCAAAGTTCAGCTACGACGACGCGAAGATTCGGAAGTGGCTCTCGATGGCGCCTCCGAAAACCATCGATCCGAAAAAACCCGAAACGGCGGACGAAACGGCGAAGCGGATCGAGGCGACCGACGCGGCCGCGTTCCGTACGAAACTCATGTCGTGCGACGGGAAAAACTGTAAGCTCCGCGATTTCTATACGGAGGTAAACCTCCTCGCCGGGACCCTCATGGCGGACGGGCAGCTCGGAAGTTGTAAGGATCATTTCGATCCGCAGTGGATTAAAGACCAATCCCTGACACAAAGTATTTTTGCGGCCCAGAATAATTACCAACCCCACTGCGAAGGCACGGGGTCGCATAATGTAATATCGATCGTGGTCGAAAAACCGAAAAAACCGGGGGATCCAAAAAATGCGACCTACTCCGCCTGGCCTCTACTCTACGGCGGGGATGCGGTCGGGAGCCTTGTGAATCAGGCCGGACCGATCCTTCGGCAGTCCTACGTGGATGCGCCGGTGAGTTACCTAGGCTCTTCTTTCCCGGCGAAGGATTCTTCACCGTACGCTAAGAAACTCACGAACGAGGAGTACGCGGCGATTAAGGCACGCGAGGATCTGAAAAATACGGTCTACCAGCGCGCGGTGACGAATACCCTGAAAACGAAACTCGCCTTTCAGAACTACTTTGGCCAGAAGTCCTACGGCGAGCTCTTTAAGGATATTTCTAATCAGGTCGACGCCGCCTGTACTCACTGCACGGCCGAGGATAAAAAGCGCATGGGCGCACAGGTACTGAACTCCGTTTATAAAAGCGTACCGAAAGCTCGCGCGGAGCAGAATAAGGATCCGAAGAATCTCGTGCTCCAGCTGTGTAAGAGCTTGAAGGATTCTGGCTACTACGAAACGTCGTACACGCCCGAAATGGCGAGTTCCGACGGAGCGGATTACGCATCCAGCGAAAAGAAGGCGATGAAGAATCAGCCGATGCAGAAGTTCGATCCGAAATCGCTTAAAAACCTAATCCACCCATCCCCGGCTCCCGGGATGTTGATCACGATGGACCCGAAGTATAAGGACACGCCCGAGTACGCCCGCATGGTGGCAAATCAGCAGGCGATCGCAACGAATGCGGCCCGGAGACAGGCGTTAACCCGCATCGTAAATCAGGGTAACCAAGGCCTCCTCCTCGTCACCGACGCCCTCACCTCGAAAGACGGCGCCGGGAACGCAAAACGCGTGAATCTCCGCTGCGAGTTTGATGATGATTCGCTCGCGAAAGATATGGCGACGGTAACGGCCGCAATCGCCGAGACGGATAAAAAGCTTGGCGATTACCTCGGTCGCCTCGATAAAGAAATTTCCCCGATCACTTCCCTCACCTCGGGCGCCGTGGATAAGCAAAAAGAAGAACTGAAAGTCCTCGTAAAGGATAACGCCATCGCCGCGGGAGAGGCGCTCGGCGAGCAGCCGATCGGCGCGAACTCCCTCTGCCAAACGCTAACCGAAATTTACGACGACGAGCTCGCGAAGGGCGAACGGAAGGCGATGCTGAAAGTCGGCCTTCTCTCGGCGAATATCCTAAGTATGGGGCTACTCTCGGTGCCTTCGGCCATTATCGGCGGCCTCACGCTCGCTTCCGAGATCGGGATCGTCACCGCCGGGGTCGAGATCGGTTCTAAAATCTACGACCGCGCGGAAGCGAAAAGCGAACAGGAAAAGGTGCTGGATCTCATGCGCTACTCCGGCCAGCAGGGGAACGAATACCTCGGCGGAAAGAGCGCGGAGCTCTACCAAGAATACCAATCGCTCCGGCTCGACTGGTCGGATGCCTTAAATCTCGGAATGAACGCGGTTCAGGGGCTGGATCTATTCAAGTACCTCGCGGTCGAGGGAAAGATGACCGCGAGCGAAATGAAAACCGCGACCGGGATCTATAAAGAAACACACACCGCCGAGCAAACCGCGAAGATGACGGTCGAGGAAATCGGGCAGGAGATGAAGGCGATCAATGCCGGAATTCCGAAGAATACCGCCGGCTACCAGGTCGTCGCCGACGTAAACACCGCCGAGAAATCTGCGGTTTTGAAAGACTTCATGAAGAAGTTTAAAGTTGACGATCCGTCGAAGCTGCCGAAAGAGGTGCTCGATAAAATGGAAGAGATCCACCTCACTCCGACGAAGGTCGCCGGAAAAATCAACCGCATGAAGGCCGAGAAAATTAATGAATTCGAGGCCATGCTAAAAGAAAAATACGGATTTGCGACCGCCGAAGCGCAGCAGGCTCGAAAAAACATGACGACGACCGGCATTCTCGGCCAGGCGACTAAGGACCCGGTGATCTTAAAGGGGCAAGTCGAAGCCGCTCGAGAAGCGATGGATAATCCGAGTATCCAGAAAACGTTCGGCAAATTGGATCCGGAAGACGTGAAGCCCTCCGATTACCTCGTCTATAAAATCGAAAAAGACGGTAAAACGGTTTACGGGAATGCGGTCGAAAGACGAGACGTTTTTGAAAAACTACCAAACGGCGATAAAATCAAGAAGACGCAGATCGAATATCGATTAGCCGACGATACGACCGTGAAAGTGGTTTACGGCGAAAAAGATAAGGTCGTCTCCAGTATGTACGCGGGCGACGTCAGCCGCCTCGCACAGTCCGCATATACCTCGAAAGCGGTCGGTCAGGTTTCGGAAACCGGAGTTTCGATTTCGGATGATCTACTCCGCATTAATCCCTATAAAGCGGGCGAAAAGTTTAACCCGGCGAACTTCGTTGCCACCGAGGATGAAATCATCGTCCAACGGATGATCGATGAAGCCCCCGTAAAATATAAATTCGTGGGACGCCAAGGGGATCAAATCGTACTAAAGAACTCCGCGGGAGAAACGGTAAAGCTCGAAGGAAACCAAATTAAGAGCCTCACTCGCTCCGGTTGCGCCGATGGACCGGACCGTGAGGAGGTGTTAAAATATTTAAAGGAAAACAAAGGATCGGTCAGTAAGGACTTCCTTTCGAAAGCCCCTTCGATCACAAAACTACCCGTCGGCAAGAATCCTTTCGTCGCGAAATAACGAGCGGAGACTCTACCCTCGCTCCTCGGGCAGCCCTTGCTCTCGCCATGCCCGCATCCCACCGTCCATCGAGAGGACGTTCGTATAGCCCATGCGAGCGATCGACTCGGCCGCCAGCGCAGATCGAAACCCGCCGCCGCAGTAAAGAATGATTTCGGCTGCGCGGTCTGGAATTTCGGTTTCGATATCCCGCTCGATCACGCCCTTTCCGAGATGGATCGCACCCTGCGCCCGTCCCGCCTTCCACTCGTCATCTTCCCGGACGTCGACGAAGATAAACTTCGTGCCCGATTCGCGCTTCATTAAAACATCCGCGACCGTACATTCCCGGATCGATTTCTTAGCGGAGTTTACTACGGAGAGAAATCCTTCACTGTGAGATTTAGACATCGCGACATTCCCCTTAAAGGTTTTATAAATTAGGCCTACAGCGGTTTCTTCTTCGTGTTTACACTTTCGATTTCTTTCGTGAGAAATTCGAAAGCGGCGTCGACCGACCGAGTGTGGGACCGTTCCTTAAGCAGGGCGACCGAAATAGTATTTTTCAACGCGCCACTCTTTCCTTTAAAAACGTTCAGCTTCACGCCGTCTTTTTCGAGCTTACGCACTAAGTGACCGGGTAGAATCCCCACGCCGACGCCCGCGATTACGAGGCGGGCGACGCCCTGGGAATCTTCGATCGTTGAGCGGATGGGAAGCCGCCAGCTTTCGTCGTTAAAATGGTGTTTAAACCAGCGGCGAAGGATCATTTCATCCTTCGAAAAATCGACGTAGCGGAGGCCTTCAAAAAAAGCCCGATCCTGATTTCCCGCTTTCTTCGTGAGTTCGGGCGACGCACAAAGTTCGAGCGTTTCGTCGTATACAGGTGACGTCTTCACTTTCTTATCCATTGCGAATTCGTCGACGAACGCGAAGTCGATCTCTCCGCGTAGGAGGAGCGAGTTCATTTCTGCGCCATATCCGAGTCGGAAGTGGAAACGCACACCCGGATTTTTTTCGGTAAATTTCGCGACGAGCGGAATGACGACGTTATAACCAAATTCGGTCGGCATCCCGATATGCACGCGTCCCGAAAGTTGGTTCTTTTCCGCTTGGAGTTCGGAGAAAGCTTCTTCGAGACCGGCGAGACTGCGCTTACAGTTTTCGTAGAGGATGGCCGCGGATGCCGTGGGCACCACGCGCTGATTAATCCGGTCGAAGAGTTTCACGCTGAGCATGTCTTCGAACGAACGAATGTGCTGGGAGACTCCACTCTGAGTGAGGTGGAGTTCGCGAGCGGCCGCGGTCATGCTTTTCGTACGATAAACGCATTCGAAAATGCGAACCTGGTTCAAATTCAGTTGATCAATAAACATAATGGGAACTCACCATAACGAATAATTATTCATAATCCCAGCAGTTCAGTATCTATGTTTCACAAGCTTAGAACTAGAACTCGGGTCCCCCCCAAATCCCCCGAGTTCATGGAAAAAAGCCCAGGGTAACCCGATCTACAACCACGGCCCCTGGGCTTTTATTATTTAAAAGGCTCCGAAGATCCCCGCCCCAAGCGACTCTTCGGAGCCTTTTTTTTCTTTTTGACTTACGCACAACCTACGCATACGCTTTTACCTATGCTGACACCGAAACAAAAGGCCGTGCTCGACTACATTGAGGTTTGCTCGAACGAAAACGGCTACGCACCTTCCCAGCAGGAGATTGCGAAACACTTCGGTTTCAAAAGTTTGGGGACCGTCCAAAACTATCTCGTCCGCCTCGAGCGCCACGGCTTTCTTCGGAAAGCCTGGAACGCGAAGCGTGGGATGGAGGTACTCCGCGATCCTAAGAAGTTTTTGGGTACGGGGAATCACTTGGGTTCTTCCACAACCACACCTCTTTCTACTTCCCTAAAAGATTCACGCGATTCGCTCATCCCGCTGGATCATTCTCGGAGAAAGAAAAAGACGGAAGCGGTCCCCCCCCATTTCGAAGGCACTTCCATTGCGTCACTTCCCCTCTTGGGTCGAGTGGCCGCCGGACTCCCGATCGAGTATGCGGAATACGACCAAATGGTCGAAGTTCCCCTTTCTCTCTTCAGCCGTCCGAGTTCACGCAGTCACCGAGATAACCTGGCGGAAACGCATTACGTCCTCCGCGTAAAAGGGGATTCAATGATCGGCGACGGGATCCTCGATGGCGATTATGTCGTGATCGAGAAAGCTTCCCGCGCCGACCAGGGCCAGACCGTG
>JANXTV010000308.1 GCA_025352185.1 Oligoflexia bacterium | reverse complement strand
CTCCTTCGTCCCGTGCTTTTAAGATTCTCCCGTGGATGAATTCGATCGCACCGACGTCCACTCCGCGAGTCGGTTGCGCGACGACGAGGACTTTAGGATCCTTTTCAAATTCTCGGGCGATGATCACTTTCTGCTGATTTCCACCGGAAAGGCCGCCGATTTTTAAATCGATACGGCGGGGGCGAATATCAAACGCATCGATCGCACGGGTAACGGCGGCACGGATCCAGCGACGTCGGAGCCATCCGTACCATCCGTATGCGGCTTGCTGGCCGAGAATAAAGTTATCTTCGACACTCCGCTCGAGAAGGAGGCCCTGATCGTGTCGATCTTCCGGGACGTAACCCACACCCAACGAAAGAATCTCCGCCGTACGAAGCCGGGTGGTCTCCTGACCAAGGAACCGAATGGTCCCTCCCGAAATCACGCCCGCCTCCCCCGAATGAAAAATCGCCTCGAGCAGTTCGCTCTGACCGTTCCCTTCGACGCCCGCGATTCCGACGATCTCCCCGCCCCGGACCGTGAGGTCGACTTCCTTTAAAACGGGGATTTCGTTCCGGACGGCCGAAAGACCATGAATTTCAAGTACCGGCCCTTCGGGTGCCCGCGGGGCGACGTCGAGAGTGAGGTGAACTCCCCGCCCGACCATGAGGTCCGCGAGTTTTTGGATCGTCGCCTCGCTCGTCGGGAGTCCGCCGGAGACTTTACCCTGCCGAAAGACCGTGACGTGATCCGCGAACGCGATCACTTCCTTTAATTTATGGGTGATGATCAGAATCGTTTTCCCCTCGGCGCGCAGGCTCCTTAGGTTTTCGAGGAGCTTCACCACTTCGGGTGGAGTCAGGACGGCGGTCGGTTCATCGAGGATCAGGATTTCGCACCCGCGGTAGAGGGTCTTTAAGATCTCAATGCGCTGCTGAACTCCGACCGGTAGAGTTTCGACGAGAGCATCGAGCGGTACTTCGAGACCATATTTTTTACTCAGAGCCGTGAGTTTCTCCCGCGCCGATTCCCGGTCGATCGGGCCGAAGGCTGATCCGGGTTCCGCACCGAGAATAATATTATCCAGAACGGAGTAGGGTCCCGCGAGCATAAAGTGCTGGTGGACCATTCCGATCCCGAGGCGAATCGCGTCTTGCGGAGTGCGGAACGCCACTTCCTTACCCCGAACCCGGATGGATCCGTGGCCGGCGTCCGGTCGGTAGAGCCCGTAGAGGAGTTTCATCGCCGTGGATTTTCCGGCCCCGTTTTCACCGATGATTCCGTGAATAGCCCCCTGCCGAACGGAAAAAGTAATCCCGTCGTTCGCTTTCAGATTCCCGAAGGACTTCGAAATGTCGTTAAACTCAATGACGAGTTCGTCGGCCCCTCGACTCATTTCTTTTCGTAGTAATCGGGAACCTTAATTTTACCGGCGATGATCTCACCCTTAAGTCCATCCACTTTCGTTTTCATTTCGGGAGTGACGAGCGAAGCATTATTCGAGTCCATCGCGTAATCGATTCCCGAATCCTTTAATCCGAAACGGCGAACACCCGCGGTGAACTTCCCTTTCGCGAGATCGGCCACCACGTCATACACGGCCCGGTCCACGCGTTTCAGCATCGAAGTCAGCACCTTACCCGGTTTCACCCAGTTTTGGTTCGAGTCGACACCGATGGCGAGAATCCCTTTTTCTTCGACGGCGTCGAACAGTCCGGCTCCGCTGGCGCCGGAAGCGTGGAAAATCACGTCGGCCTTCTCAGAAATTTGCGCGAGGGCGAGTTCCTTTCCGCGGGGAGGATTATGCCAAGCATCACCCGTCACGCCGATGTAGTTAACTACGACTTTTCCTTTCGGATTAATCTTTTTGACGCCGGCTTCGTAACCCATTTGGAAACGGCGGATCAGCGGAATATCCATTCCGCCGATGAATCCGACTACTCCGGTCTTACTCTTCATCGCGGCCATCGCGCCCACGAGGTAGGAGCCTTCTTGTTCTTGGAAAAGCGCGGTAATGACGTTTGGGCCTTTCACCTCGGCATCGATGATCAGGAACTTCTTATCCGGAAACAGGGGTGCGACTTTTTTCAAAGCGTCCGACTGCGAAACCCCGATGGCCACGATGAGGTCGAAATCTTTTTTCGCAAATTCCTTTAACGAAGGCTCGAAGGCATTCGCATCGGCCGCTTCCACGTACTTAATCGTGGCGCCGAGTTTCTCTTTCGCTTCCATCGCACCGGCGTAGGCGGAGGAGTTAAACGATTTATCGTCCTTGCCTCCTTTATCAAAAACGATCGCGATCTTCGGTCCCGCGACTGCGGCTCCCGAGAGCGAAATGAGAAGGAACACGAACGCAGGAACGAAACGACGAGAAAGGAGTGTCATCACAGCTAAAACCTCAAGGGATTCAGGTTACTAGATCGTTTTTAAGTGCTCCTTAAAGATGCGTGAGCGGACACGAAAAGTCAGCCGCTTTTCGCGCCGGAAGTCGCAGGCTCATTTCGCGCCGCAACGGGAGTTAGGCCGAATTGACGGACTGCGCATACTGCCGTCCGAACCAGATCCCGAGGGCAACGATTCCGGTGGCCGCGAGGAAACTGAGTCCGCCCGCAAGGACTCGGTCTCGAGAAAGGAGGCCCCAACGGGATAGGATCTCCGTCCAGTCGTGCTCACCTCCTCCGACCAACGGGAGTAACTGGGCTCGAGCGTCAGCCATATAGCGGGCGATATTTAAAAGATTCTCGAATACCCAAACGCCGCAGACGAAAAATGAACCCGTGCTCCGAAGTCTCCAGAAATAAGCCGTCGTCACGACGGGGAAAACGAGCTGGCCGAGGGTCCCCCCGTAAACTCCGAGTCGTTCACCCAGCGCCCCGAAAAACGGGTGGCCGGCCTCGTGAAAAAGTAAGTTGGCTCCGTCGAGAATGGGGACCCACCGGTCTCCGGAAAATGCGAAATAAAGAATCCAGACCGAAAAACTTACACCGCCTACGAAGGCGGGTAATCGCACGGGCCGCCAGGATTCTTCGGCGATTTCCCGCAGGCGAAAGATGAATTCCGCAATTCGATTTTCCATTTAGATCATTCCCATTCGACTAGAATCGAGCGGAGGAAAAAAAATGTCAAATCCCCGCGTCGGTACTGGCCGATCGAATTCTCCCTTGTTACTCACAGACTATGAGCACTTACGCTAAAACACTCCCGTTGTTGATTCTGATTCACATGAGTGGCGCCCAAGCGTCGGCCCTGGACGGATTTTCGAACCCCGGACTCTCGAG
>JANXTV010000072.1 GCA_025352185.1 Oligoflexia bacterium | reverse complement strand
CGGCGCGGGCGGCCAGGGGCACGAGGGTCATCAGCGAAACGGAGAGGAGCGTAAGCATTTTTTTCATAGGGTGGGTTTACCACTGGAAATGCGCTGCGTCATCCCTCGCGGGTATGTATTTTCGAACTCTGTTCTCTCGCGTGAGAACACACGCGGGGAGCTGGTTACCGCTCCCGAATTACTGAAAGGGATGTCTTTTTATTCGAGGAAAATGCGCCGGCGATGAGCGCTCAGAGTTAGAAGGCCTGTCTAAACTTTAGACAGTGGCTATTCGCCCCCGGGGGGCCGGCGCGGATATAGAGGCGCCTACGTTTGAAATCATTGGCTTAGGCCTTGCTCATAGAGGACCGGCGTCTTCGCACGCCATGAGGTCCCTACGTGTCGATCCGTCGTATAAAAGAGCACTCCGCCTTTCTCCTCGCCGTCGGGCTTTCGCTCGTCGTCGCGGCGGGCGCGTCGCCGTCTACTCGGAAGACCGTAAATCGTAAAAAGTCCTTAGCCGCGGGCCAGGCATCGAACGGTAAGACGAGCTCCGCAAAAATCATCACCTCGAAAATACAGATTACCCAAGGGTCCCGAATTCCCGCTCCGAACCGTTTAAACCCGTCGATCGGAACGCCCGCTCCCCTCGGTCAGGCGACGTCAGGCACCTCGATTAAAGGGGTCTTGCCTGCGGTAACTCTCCCGAGAACGCCCGCGAAGGCGGGAGTAGACCTGACCGCGACTTACACGGCCTCCGCGAAAGAAACCTCGGACCGGGACCGCGTTTCCTCCCTCGATTTTGAACTCGCTCCTTGGGTAGCGGTCGGACGAAATTATAAGGCCGATGGCTACGTCTCCGTCGCGAAGGATTTAAACGGATACCTCGAATCTAAAGTGACCGACGCGCGACTCGGTTTCTTTCATAACCCTATCCCGCTCTCGAAGGTCTGGCAGTACCGCCCGAAAGTGACCGTCTTTCTTCCGGTCGACTCCGAGAAACGTGACGTGAATTCATTCCGCACCGCGGTTTCAATGGGGAACCGGTTCTTATTCGAGCGAGGGAATCTCACGGGATTCTGGCAAACGAGTTTCGGAAAGAACTTCTACCAATATACGACGACCGGGGCGGGAGATTCGAATCCATCGTTTAGCGTATCGAATTCTTTAAAAGCGAATCTTTCATTCGGAAAGTTTTACCTCGAAGTCACGCCGGCGGCTTCGACCCGGTGGACCTACGAAGGGACGCCTTCCACGACTTTCGATATCGCCGAGGAAATCGGAATGGGTCTGGGGGCCTGGACGATCGGCCTCGGCCACACGAATTCAGATTCCCTTTACCAAGCGAACGGCAGCGACTCGAACTTTACCTTCTTTAATGGCAACACTTCTAAACTTTACCTCACCGCGAACCTAACTTTTTAGTCCCGACTCCGAACGAAACGAAATGAGAAGCAGTATGAAAACGAAAAAAATGCAGATCCTCACCTCGGGTTTCCTCGTAATCACCGTAGTCGTCACGGGCTGCGCAAAAAAACGGGACTATAAGGAAGTTTTCAAAGCGGAAGTGACCGAGAAATCGGCCGCCGTGGATACGAACGCCGAGTACATCTACGTGCCTTCGATGGTCGAATCTCCCCGCACGGTGAATTCGACCCAGCCGGGATCCCAGGGCACCGAGCGAGTCGTTAAGTTTAAGTTCACCGAAAAGGAACTACTCGCCGAAGCCGTGGAATCCGACCCGCGTTTCGCCGGAAATTCGACAAACCTAAAACCCGTGATTTCGATCCCGATTACGCACCTCGATTTTCGCTGCGCCGATAACGGAGCGGGGGAGTGTTCGAATAAAGAAGAAGAAGTGAACGATAAGGACTGGAGCCAGAAACGCTTTTTCAAAGCCGACCTCGACGGCATGAAAGTCCAGGAGACGAACACCCTCCCGATCGAACTCGATAACCTTTTCCATTCTTGTCAAACCGAACTCAGCTCCCGCGTCGTCGATTCTAAACTCGAGAACGACGCTTTAAACATCGTCGTCGAGAAGACCTACCGCGCCAGTATGGACTGTATCGGTGATAGCATTCAGGATCTCGACGAGATTCCGGACGCAATGACCTTTAACGTCCTTTACCACTACAGTTTCGTGAAGCGTGCGACATTCGCGTCGAAAGACTATACCCCGGTAACCTACCCGATGCTCGATCAGGGTACTTACGGCTTCTTTAAAACGGAAACGGTTCCACTTTCGGATGATAACCGGGACTTCGAACGTTCCCGTTCAACCCTCATGAACCGATGGAATCCGAATCGTAAAGTCATTCCCTACGAGTTGAATGCGGCGTTCGGGAAACCGGAGAATAAGGCGGTCTTAGAAGCGACGAAGGAAGCAGTCGGCGCCGTGAATAACGCGCTCACCGCTTCGGGCGCAAAGTTTCAAATCCAATTAAATGCTCCGAGCGAAGTTTCCGTCGGGGACGCCCGGAAGTCGATGATCGCGATGGTCGAAGATCCCCAGGCGAGTGGTGTGATCGGGTACGGTCCGGCCGTAACTGATCCGCGCACGGGAGAGATCCTCTCCGCCCGCGTAATTATGTACCTCGGCACGATGAAGAAATACGTCTGGATGACGTGGGATGACTTCGTCGCGGAAGAAAACGCTGCCGCAGAAGCTGCGGCAAAGGCTGCGGATGCGCTGAAAGCGTCGGGGACTCCGAAAGTTAAAGAGACGGCCGAAGTGAAGGTTGATGAAATTCCTGATTTAAACTCCGACCCCGGGACCGA
>JANXTV010000213.1 GCA_025352185.1 Oligoflexia bacterium | reverse complement strand
CCTTCGAAAAACGACCGCCACGACTCTTCCACCGAGTCGGGATTCTCGAGGTACCGGGAGTATACTTCGTCGATGTAATCGGCATTCACGCTCTTCAAATAACTAAAACGGGCGAGCGCGCGAGCAGACAGTTTTTCAGTTTTTTCCAATTTAAAGTCCAATCGAATAATGGGGGGATTCGACTCTAATTTTAGCTTAGAAAGGGCTACAGGTGGGCGAAATATTGCGCGGATTTTAGCGTAACGCTTCGCTCAGAACTCGGCCCTCACTCAGCGATGGTGGAACGATGCCGAGTAAAAAAGATAGGGTCGGGGCTAGGTCGATCGTTTTTGCAGATTGTGCGTAGCGTCCTGGTTTTAGGCCGCGGCCCGTCAGGATCAGCGGCACGTATCGATCGTAGCTGTAGGCCGTCATGTGCGTTGCGTAATCACTCGCACTCATCCACCCCGAGCGGGGAATCATCACGATGTCACCACTGCGTCCCGGGAAATAACTCAGAAGGAACTTTCGTCCGAGTTCCCCGGGGGGAACGTGTTTTAAGAATGCGTCGGTCGCCGTGACGACGTAGGCGGCGCCGGGCTGCTTCTGGAGATAACTCCGAACGAGTTCTTCCGCTTCAACCCGGGCCTTCTCGTCTTTCGCATCGAGAGCCGCGTGATTTAAATAAAAGGTAAGATCGTCGGAAAATGGAATCCATTTCCCGTCGCCCGAAAGCTTTCCAAACCGTTTCGTCAGGACCGCGTTCAGTTCGTCCCGCAGTTTCCCCTCATCGATTCGTCCTCCGGGCAGACCATATTTTTCGATATATTCGGGAGCATGTCCGCCGCCGTGATCCGCCGATAACGCGATGATCGTGTTTCCTAGCCCGATTTTCTTTTCGATCGCATTCAGGAGTTTAGAAATTTCCCGGTCCTCGGCCACCGTCATCTCTTCCATTTCCCGTGAATTCGGGCCGAATCCGTGGGCCATGTAGTCGTGCGCGGAAAGCGAGACGAGGAGAAAATCCGTGCCCTTCGTTTGGCCCAGTTTTTCGGCATCGAGGGCGCGAAGCGCAAGTCGGGTCGTGATTTCGAGTCCGTACGGCGAATAGATCGATCGGCGCTCCCCTTTCGAATAAACGTGAGGAAACGTGCTTTCCATTCCCCAGAGGTACTTCGCGTCCGGGTGGATCGACTCATCGGAGAAACCCGTGCCGGGTCCGTCCGCTTTCCAGGTCACCTTTTCTCCTTTTTCGTGCGTGAGCTCTTCGTTCATTCCCTTCACCCAGTCGGGCAGCGCGCCGCTCGGTACGTAGCGCTTCGAGGACATCCACTGGAAGCTGACCGGATCGTGCCAGAGGGCGAGGTCCGCGCGGTGGCCGGCCATGAGGATTGCGGCTCGGTCCTTCAGCGCGATCGATACGACCTTTCCGGGGAAGCCGGCATTCTTCCACTCGTCACTTACGGTGGTTCCGAGCAGAGTCTTCGGTGAAGTGCCGGCGCGGGGTTTCGTCGGGTCGCCGCCGACCCCCGGAACCGACGCATCTTCGACGCAGTAGAAAGGGCGCTTTAATGTTTGGTCATACCAATTATTCACGGGAATCCCGTTGGCGTACGGATGCGATCCCGTCATGAGCGACGCGTGCCCGGGTCCCGTCATGCACTGGAGCGTTTCATGTTCGGCGAGGGGATAATACGCGCCGCGGTCGACGAGTGCACGAAACCCTCCGAGACCGGACTTTCCCGTTGCGGGAAGGAAGCGAGATTCAAAGCGCATGAGGTAGTCGGCGCGGAACTGATCGACGACGAGCAGGACGAAAAGTTTTGGCGGAGTCGGTCTCCCATTAACCGGGCCCGCGGCTTGCGCAGTGTTCCATGAATTCAGTAAAAGAAGCGATGCGATATAAAAGAAGCGATGCGACATTTTCGTCTCCACTCATTTAAAACGATTTCCCGGATCGTAAGCGAAGAACTGTCAAAAAACATCAGAAGGGCATTAAGTTCATCCGACTAAATCCGACAGGTACTACGGCAGATAATATCTGACTAAAAAAGTTTGAACCAAAACGGTCAACAGATAGAAGGTGGGTCTTTATGATGATGAATAAAAAAGTTCTCCTCGCGGCTTTCGCACTCCCGGTCCTCGCTCTGAGCGGCTGCGGCGCCGGCGGAAAATTAGTGAAGAGTCTCGAATTCGCAGCCGGCGAAGAAAACGGGCACCTCGTGGCCGGATTCGACGCAAAAGTAGAAATGGGTATGGGGGCGCTCCCCGATGTGAAGCTCCCTATTTACGATCCGAAGAATCCCGCAAAATTCCTCGGCTACATTGAAACGCACTTTGACGGCGGAATTAATGTTCGTGTCGACGTTACCGAAGCCGCAAAGGTAAAGGTTACCGATGGAACGAAGCTTCCGAACGGACGCGAAATTCCGATCGTTCTTCCTACCGGAGTGGTACCGGTCGCGATCCCCGTAATTAATTCGAACTCGAAAGTCTACCTTGCGGTGGGAAGCCAGAACATCATGGCGGGAGTGGCAGTCACCCTGATCGCAGACGGAACCGTCTCGAATAACGAGTGGCTGAAAATCCTTCAGCAACTTCCGGCTAACATCTTCTACCCGTTTAACATCGCGACCGACCTTAAAGGGACGGCCGGGATTTTCACCGGGGAT
>JANXTV010000174.1 GCA_025352185.1 Oligoflexia bacterium | reverse complement strand
AGGCTGAGGAACTGAGCGATCGGCGGGCCGTATTCCTCGGGAAAATGCTGCCGTTTCGTCAGGACGAGCGAAATGAGGCTCGGCTGTACTTTCAAGTACTCCGCTAATCGACTTCGGGAGCCCTTTCCATAATTACCGGAATCGAGCTCTCGAATCAGAAAGTCTCGGTAGTCGTCGGCCTGGAGAAGTTGCGAATTTATGATTTCACCTCGTCCGTAATTATTATAAAATTATAACATTATTTACATTTTTTTTATAACAAATAAGTATCGAGTGATAACGCGATGAGTTAAAATGCCCTCATTAAGTAACTAGATGCGAAACTTAGGAGCACGGAAATCAGTGAAATCGATCACGACGGCCGATCTCGAAAAAATGTTTAACGTTGAATTCACCATAAAATAAGACGTCCCCATAACTACTCCCGAAAGGAAAATCCTATGAAACTCTTTACCGCGGCTCTCACTACCCTCGCGATTCTCACCACGAACTGCTTCGCCGAAACGACCACGTATCTCACCATTAAATCCGGTATTTTTTACACTACCGATATGAGTAAAAAAATAAAGGTCCACTCCCAGAGTAAGGACAAAAATACTCTGATCGTCAGCGGTAGCGATCCCCGTGGATCTTGGGCCGGCGTTTACTCGGCCCAACCGAAAGAAGAGGAAATGAATTACTACTCGACTTATCACGGCACGTACTACGGAATCGGCTTTATCGATTCCGACACGCTTTATCAGGCGAGCCTCCGAGGTAATGCGATCGTCTATTACCGAGCCGGTTCGTGCCAACCGTAACGAAAAGTCTTCGAATCTCTAAGCAAACCACCCCCGGAAAATTTTATGACTAAAACCATTTTACTCATCGGGACCTTCTTTAGCCTCTCGGGTCTGGCATCGGATTACGATTTCGAGTGCCTAAAGTCTAGCAGCGATCACGTCTTAAAAGTGAGCTTGAAACAGCGGGCAGTCGATGAAGTCTACATAGACGAAGAACGCGATTCTGTCGACGCGTTCAAGGCAGCCCGACTCGAGACGGTTGACGGAAACATCTACTTCTACGGTCGCGGCGGCCTCGCTTACACCCTTTACGAAGCGAATTCCGAACGGCCTTACCTCATCGATGCGGCCGAAGAAGTGATGTACCAAAACCAGGCAGAAAAAGCTTTCTGCCACGCTACGAACCGCTAACCCTAAAAACTATCGCGAATTTAACCGGAAATATTATGAAAACTCTAGGTAACGCCCTCATTTTTTCAACTCTCGTTCTGGGTCTCGGCGCCACTTCTTCTTTTGCGGACGAAACTCCGTTCGCACGCTTCCGATGTCGGTCCGCGAATTCAACGACCTACCTCGAGTTCCTTAAGAATTCATCGAAGGATGAGTTCCGGGTCCACGTGATCTTCGTCGGAACGAACGGCCAGGGAGGCCCCCTCCAGAGCTGCGACGAAAACGAGGTCCTCACCGGATCCCGCGGCGACTATGGCCTCGATCTTGAAAATCATTACGCGAGCTGCGGGAATCTGCTCCTCGGTAAATTTAAAGGAAATCAACTCTCGGCCACCTTCGGCGAAAAAGTGTATCGTAATTTAGAGGACGGCGCTATTCGCGAGCGCTCGCTCGGAAAGTGCGTAGAGATGGCTTCGAACGAAGTCGTAGAGTAGAATGCGTCCTTTTCCCGAGAGACCAAACTTCCTAGATCGACTTCGGACAGTACGCCGAGAGCGGACACTCCTCACACTTCGCCCGCCGCGCGGTACAGATCGCCCGACCGTGCGCGATCAGCCATAGAGAAAACATCGACCATTCGGGCATCGGAACGAATTCCCGAACCTCGTGCTCGAGCTTCACCGGATCCGCGTGCTTCGTGAATCCCATTCGGCGCGAGAGTCGCCCGACGTGGGTATCGACGACGAACCCGGGAACCCCGTAAGCGTTTCCGAGGATCACGTTCGCCGTCTTTCGACCGACTCCCCGGAGTTCGACGAGTTCCTCCATCGTGCGGGGAACTTCGCCCGCATATTTTTCGACCAGTACTTTCGAGGTCTCGAGAATCGCTTTCGCTTTCGTCTTAAAGAAGCCCGTCGGCATTACGAGTTTTTCGAGCTCTTTTACTTTCGCTTTCGCCATCGCACCGGGGTCCGGAAATTTCGAGAACAGCGCGGGCGTCGTCTTATTCACGCGGTCATCCGTACACTGCGCCGAGAGAATCGTCGCCACGAGAAGCTGGAACGGAGACGCGTGATCGAGATAACAGTGCGCCTCCGGATACTCCCGCTTTAGAATCCGGATGATCTCGCCCATCCGCCGCCGTTCGCCCCCGAATTTTTCGGCCTTGGACATTCGCGGCGTAGTTCGGGCGGTCGCTAGTTTTTTAGCCACGCCTCGACCCCCGCCGTATCCTGCGTGTTCACGATCAGATCCCGAGGGAGGAGCGCCTTTCGCGCCATGCAGATTCCGTAGCGGACGTCATCGAGCCCATCCACTTCGTGCGCGTCCGGATTAATCGAAACGAAGCATTTCTCCCGCCGAAGATCCGGTCCCCAGCGCCAATCGATATCGAGCCGCTGCGGATTCGAATTCAGCTCAATCGCCACGCCGTGGGCCGCGCACTCGCGGATGATTTTCTCCATATCGAGATCGTAGCCTTTTCGTCCGAGGAGGAGCCGACCGGTGAGGTGCCCGAGCATCGTCGTGCGCGGATTCCTTACGGCCTGCAGAATTCGTTCGGTCATCGTCGTGCGGTCCATCTGAAACCGCGAGTGCACCGAGGCGACGACGAAATCAAACCGCTTTAACCATTCATCATCGTAGTCTAGCGACCCGTCCGCCAGAATATCGCTTTCGATCCCCCAGAAAATTCGCACGTCCGGAAACTTTTCCTGGAGATCTCGAATTTCTCGTTCTTGCGCCGCTAGCGAAACCTCTTTTAATCCTTGCGCGTAGAACGCGGATTTCGAGTGATCGGAAATACCGATATACTTCATTCCGCGCGCCCGGGCAGCCTCGACCATCTCTTCGAGCGTCGCACTCCCATCCGATCGAGTCGTATGGTTATGGAAACAGCCCTGGACGTCGTCCCACCCGAGTACGGCGTCGAGTTTTCCCTTCCGAGAGAGTTCCACTTCCTCGCCGGTTTCGCGCATTTCGGGCGGAATCCAGGCGAGTTTAAGATCCGCGAAAAACTTTTCTTCGGTGTCGGCTTCTACCGGTGACTTCGCTCCGTCCGGCTTAGAAAGCGTAAGCGCTTTCCAAGCCTCCGGCGTACACGTCGTTCTCGCGAGTTCACTTCCCCAACGCACGGTCTCGGCGAAGCTGAATTCGACCGGAATGGCGAGCGGAGAACTCCCTCCGATTCCGGCATCCGCGATCGAGAGGTAAAGTTTTTCCTCGAGTTTTTTCGTCGTCTTTTCGCCCGGTAAGGTTTCGACGAGGAATTCGAGCTTCGCGAGCGTTTCCGAACGGCGTCGGAGCGACCCGGTTTCCGAAATCCGCAGCGCACTCACTGCGGGATGGCGTCCTTCATTTATTGCCTTCGAAAGGATGGGGAGCAGTCGCTCGGCGATGGGGAACGCATCCGAAAGGCGGAGTTGCCCCCCGGTTGCGAGCAGGTACTGCACGCCTTCGAGTATTTTTGCCTGAATCTTATCGCCGAAACCTTTCAGCTTCACGAGCCGATTTTCCCGGCAGGCGTATTCGAGCTCGCCCAGGGTTTTAATCCCGAGTTCCTCGATCAGGAGAATCGCCTTCTTCGGTCCGAGGCCGGAAACCTTCG
>JANXTV010000171.1 GCA_025352185.1 Oligoflexia bacterium | reverse complement strand
CGTCGAATTCGCTCGGAAACAAGTCGCGGACCTCATCGGTGCAAGCGAAAAAGAAGTGATTTTTACCTCGGGAGCAACGGAATCGAATAACCTCGCGCTCCAGGGCGTAGCCGATATGTACGCCGAAAAAGGGAATCACATCATCGTGACCCCGATCGAACATAAAGCGATCCTCGATACGGCGCACGCGCTGGAGAAAAAAGGATTTAAGATCGAATACGCGAAGATCGATGAAACCGGACGAGTGATCGTCTCGGAACTCGCAAAGATGATCACCGATAAGACGATCCTCGTCTCCGTGATGTTCGCGAATAACGAAGTGGGATCGATTAATCCGATCGCTGAAATCGGTAAGCTCTGTAAAGAACGCGGCGTCCTCTTCCACACCGATGCCGTCCAAGCGGTCGGGAAGGTGCCGGTCGACGTAAACGCGATGGGTATCGACCTGATGTCGATCACCGCGCATAAAATTTACGGTCCGAAGGGCGTCGGCGCTCTGTTCGTCCGGCGGAAGAATCCGCGAGTTCGTCTCGCCGCGATTCTCCACGGCGGCGGCCACGAAAAAGGAATGCGTTCGGGAACGCTGAACGTCACCGGTATCGTTGGCCTCGGAAAGGCCTGCGAAGTCGCCGGTCGGGTCATGCCGATCGAAATGCCTAGGATTCGGGCACTTCGCGATCGCCTCTGGAACGCCATTCGCGCCGAGCTCGATGAAGTTTATTTAAACGGGCATCCGACCGAGCGACTGCCGAATAATCTGAACGTTTCTTTCGCCTACTGCGAAGGGGAGTCTCTGATGATGGGCATGAAGGAACTCGCCGTTTCTTCGGGATCGGCATGCACGAGCGCATCCCTTGAACCTTCTTACGTGCTGAAAGCTCTGGGCGTCGGCGAAGATCTCGCCCATACGTCGATTCGGTTTTCCGTAGGTCGATTCACGACGGAAGAGGAAATCGACTTCGCCGCTAAAAAAGTTATCGCGACGGTTAAGAAACTTCGCGACCTCTCGCCGCTTTACGAAATGGCGAAAGAGGGAATTGATTTAAAGTCGGTCGTTTGGACCGGACATTAAGTTTTTTGGGCATCGGGATCTAAAGTTTACGAGCATAGAGGGTAAAGAAAATGGCATACACCGCAAAAGTAATTGAACACTTCGAAAATCCACGCAACATCGGCTCACTCGATAAAGCACGCATCGACGTAGGAACCGGGCTCGTCGGGGCTCCGGAATGCGGAGACGTGATGAAGCTCCAAATCGAAGTCGATGAAAAGACCGGCGTCATTAAGGACGCTAAGTTTAAGACTTTCGGCTGCGGCAGCGCGATCGCTTCGAGCTCGCTGGCGACCGAATGGGTGAAGGGGAAGACCTGTGAAGAGGCTCTCCTGATTAAAAACACCCAGATTGTCGAAGAGCTTTCGCTCCCTCCGATTAAAATCCATTGTTCCGTCCTTGCGGAGGACGCCATTAAGGCCGCGGTTAAAGATTATCTTTCTAAGCAAAAGGAGACGGCATGATTAACGTCACTGAAAAAGCAGTAAAGGAAATCCACCGAATTAAGACGACCGACCCGACGGCCGAAGGCGCGCAGTTACGCGTGATGGTTGCCGGCGGCGGGTGCTCCGGAATGAGCTATAAGCTCGGTTTCGATAAGGAGCCGGTCGCGACTTCCGATAAGGTCTTCGACCTCGCTCCGGAGATTAAACTCATCATCGACGCGAAGTCTTATCTCTACCTGTCGGGAACCACGCTCGACTTTACCGATGGATTAAACGGAACCGGATTCGTTTTCCAAAACCCGAATGCGAAGCGCACCTGCGGGTGCGGTTCGAGTTTCTCGGTCTAACGATGAAAAACTGCCTCTTCTGCGGAGTCGAGATCCTGAGTCCCGTCTGCGCGAAGTGTGGCGGACCTCAACCCGTCGCCCCGGGCGAGGATTATTTCTCGCTCCTGGAAGTGAAACGCGGTTTTAAACAGGACCTTCCCTCGCTCGAAAAGAAATTCTACGAAATTTCCCGGATGCTCCACCCCGATCGTTTCGCGGCCGGCAACGATACGAAGTGGAAAGTGATATCGGTGGAACGGATGAGTGCGGTGAACCGCGCTTATCAGACGCTAACGAAACGGGATGCCCTCCGGAACTATTTGCTGGAGCTCGAAGGCCTCGTAAAGCCGGAAGGATCGGCGACGGAAAAGCCCGCGATACCCGCCGAACTCGCCGAAGAGTGGTTTAGTCTGCAAGACGCCGTGATGGAGGCGCCGACTACCGCCGTTACGCAACTCGCCGCTTTCGGTTCCGACTTAAAAAAGCGTGCGGACGATTTGAAAGCCCGAATTCAGATCCTCGAAGATCAGTACGATGCGGGAGAGGGCCGATCCGAATCCCTACGACTCATTGAAAAATTAGTTTCTGACGGCCAATACCTTCGCTCGATGGAGCGAGATCTCCTCCGTTTAAAGTCCCGCCTCGGACTTGAGTAAAGCGATCGAAAGTCGGTATGGCGCACGATCATGAACACGAGCACGAACATGAAAAAACGGAGGGGGATGATTCTCCCGTAGTCGGCATCGATCTGGGGACGACGAATTCCTTGGTCGCCGTCGTCGAATACGGAATTCCCCGGGTTCTCCTCTCGCGCGAGGGCGAAAGAATGATTCCTTCCGTCGTGACGATTCACGACGGAAAACCGACCGTGGGTTATGCGGCGAAGCGGGAGAAAATCAGGCGCCCCGGAGAAACGGTGTTTTCGGCGAAGCGACTACTCGGAAGGGGCCTTGAGGATATTGCCGGAATTCAGGGCCAACTTCCTTACGAAGTCCTTCGCGGCGAGGACGGGCAACTCCGGATTAAAGTCGGGGAGAATCTTTTTACCGCGATTGAAATTTCCGCGATGATCCTTCGGGAATTAAAAGCTTCCGCGGAGGCTGCGCTCGGAAAAACCGTTAAGCGAGCCGTCATTACGGTCCCGGCCTATTTTAACGATTCCCAGCGCCAGGCAACCCGCGCGGCCGGCCGTCTCGCCGGTTTAGAAGTCCTCCGTATCGTAAACGAACCAACGGCCGCATCCCTGGCCTACGGATTACAGCAGAAGAAGCAGGGAATCATCGCGGTTTACGATCTCGGCGGCGGAACGTTTGATCTTTCGATTTTGAAACTACGGGACGGAATTTTCGAAGTGCTCGCGACTCACGGAAACACCCAGCTCGGCGGCGACGACCTCGATCGGGCGATCGCGCGGAAGATGGCCGAAGAAGTGAAGCTCGCGACGAAAATCGACTTATTTTCCAGTCCCCTTCAAACGGCGGCCGTCCTCGAAGCGTCGGAAAAATTAAAAATCGCGCTTTCCGAATCGGAGCGGGCGATGTTCTCCGTCGATCTTTGTATCGGCGCGGGAAAACGCTTCGAGCGTGAATGGACGGTTTCCGAATTTAACTCCCTCGTGAAGCCGCTCCTCCTCGAAACCCGCGAGAGTTGCTTCCACGCGCTCGACGACGCGGAACTCACCTTCGAGGATATCACCGACGTCGTTTTAGTCGGGGGCCCAACCCGGCTTAAAATCGTGCAGCAGACCGCCGAAGAAATTTTTGGACGTGTTCCGAATACGTCTGTCCATCCGGACGAAGTCGTGGCGATGGGGGCCGCGATCCAAGCCGATATTCTGGCGGGTAATAATCAGGAATTCCTTCTCCTCGACGTCGTGCCGCTCTCGCTCGGGATCGAGACTTACGGCGGTCTCATGGAGCCTCTCATTCCGAGGAATTCGCGTATCCCGACGAGCGCCCGAGAATCATTCACCACGTTTGTCGATAACCAGACGGGTGTGGATGTTCACGTTCTGCAGGGTGAGCGCGAAAAGGCATCCGATAACCGTTCACTCGCTCGGTTTAAGTTAAAGGGTATCGAGCCTTCTCCCGCCGGATTTCCTCGGGTGGAAGTCACGTTCCTGATCGACGCGGACGGGATCCTCCAAGTCGAAGCTCGGGATCTGCGGAGCGGGAAGGAAGCCTCCGTCGAAGTGAAACCGAGCTTTGGACTCGCCGAGGCCGAAATCGAAACGATGCTCGAGACCGCGAAGTCGAACGAGCTCAGCGATCTGGATTTTAAACGGTGGATCGAAGTTCGGAACCAAGCGGAACCTGTTCTGCGCGCGGCGGAGAAAAAAATTCCCGATGCGTTCCGTCTCCTCCCTCGGGAGGAAGCGGAAAAGATCGAGTCGATTTGCCGTACGATGCGCCAGGCGATCGAACGACAAGATTCAGCCGGTGTTCAAAACTTGAAATACGAGCTGAACGCCGCGACGACTCGCCTCGCCGAACGCGTCATTGCTGAGGCGCTTCAGAAAGCCCCCTAGTTAATCGGCCTCCGATGATTCCCTGCTTGAAATCGATCCCTAAAAGGGGCGAAATAGAGGGACTTAACCACTTGAGAACTATGCCAAAAATCACTTTTTTACCGATGAACACGACGGTCGATGCGAAAGAGGGCGAATCTATCCTCGATGTCGCCGTCGCGAACGATATTCCCCTCCAGCATGCTTGCGGGGGTTTCTGCGCGTGCACGACGTGCCACGTGATCGTTAAAGACGGGGACAAGTTTCTATCGGCACCGGAAGAAGATGAAGAAGAGCGACTCGATCGCGCCACGGGCGTGACCTTAAAGTCGCGGCTCGGGTGCCAGGCGAAAATCATGGGCGACGTGACGGTGGAAATCCAAAACGAAGGATTCGGACATTGAGGCTCGTCGTCGGAATCACGTTGGGAATCCTCTCATTAGGGTTCGGCTCGTTTTCCGGCTGTACGAAAAAGTCGGAAGTGATTTCGGCACCGTCTCCCACGCCACCGCCCGGGCTCGATAGTTCGCCCGCCGTGAATGCAAAACCGATTCCGTCGGGAACCGCACCCGCCGGGATAACGAATCAGACGTTTACGTTTCGACTTCCGGGGGACCCCGAGACGCTCGACTGGAACCGAGCGCATACTTCGGTCGAAACGTGGCTACTGACTAATTTAATGGAAGGCCTCGTTTCCCACGACACGAAAATGAATGTCGTGCCCGCACTCGCGGAAAGCTGGACGAAAAGTCCCGACGGGAAAACCTATACGTTTAAGCTTCGTCCGGGCGTAAAATGGAGCGACGGCGTCGGGCTGAAGGCGCAAGACTTTCTTTATAGTTGGAAGCGCCTCCTTTCGCCGGTAACCGCTGCCTCCTACGCCTATATTCTTTTCGATATCGATGGGGCGGAAGAGTATTATACCGGAAAAAATTCGGACTTTTCAAAAGTCGGTATTTCGGCCCCCGATGATTTAACGATCGTCGTAAAGCTCGCGAAACCCGTGGCACACTTCATCCATATTCCGACCTTCTGGGTGACCTATCCGCTCCGCCAGGACGTCGTCGAAAAATTCGGAACGTCTTGGTCGAAGCCCGGGCGCATGGTCACGGTCGGACCCTTCGAACTTTCGGCCTATGACCTCGATAGTAAAATCGTGCTGACCGCGAATCCAAACTATTACGGGGAGCGCGGTAATATCCGGGAGGCCGTGGGCCTCATCGTGAAGGAAGATTCGACGGCGTTAACCCTTTACGAGACCGGACGGTTAGATTTTCTCACGGACATCGCCACCGTCGATCTAAAACGGCTCGATGGTCGCGCCGACCTGCAACGGTTTCCTTATCTAAAGACCGGGTACCTGGGTTTCGTCGTCGATCAGTTTCCGGTGAGCAGCGTTCACCTACGGCGGGCGATTGCGATGGCGATCGATAAATCGAAATTCGCGGAATTCCTTCACGGTGGGCAACGTTCGACCGGCGGGTTTATCCCCGAAGGGATGTTCGCTTATAATCGCTCGATCGGGCTGAAGTTCGACGTCGCGGCGGCGAAAAAGGAAATGGCGAAATCGGGCGTGAAATTCGGCCAAAAAATCGAGCTCGTCAGTACGAACTGGGAAAAGAATTTAACGATTTGCCAGTTCATCCAAGCCGAACTGAAAAAAAACCTCGGGATCGATATCGCGATTCGTTCGTTTGACCATAAAACCTTTCGCGCGCAGCTGGAGTTAAATAGCTTTCCGATTTTCCTGCTTTCGTGGAGCGCCGATTATCCCGATCCGGATAATTTTCTTTCCGTATTCCTCGGATCGGCCGGGAATAATCGGACGAAATGGAAGAACTCCGAGTACGACGCGAAAGTTCTGCTCGGTCGTTACAGCCAAAATCAGAAGGCCCGTGAAAAACTGTACGACGAAGCCCAGCGCCTCCTCGTCGAGGACGAAATGGCCGTTCTGCCCCTCTATAACGAGCCGATTCTCGCGCTCATTAATCCGCGGGTGAAAAACTTACGGATTAACGCCTTAAATTACCTCCAGATGAAGTCGATTACGATTTCGCAAGCCCCGGGGCGGCCCGAGGAGATCGTGAAATGATCAGCGGGCTAAAGGCCAAAATCGGTCTCCAATCGGCCGAGCGTAAAATTACTCTTTCCGAAACCGAAATGAAGGATTTCGCTGTCTGCGTTCAGGCCACCGTCGGAAATACGGTGCACACCCCGATTTCGTCCGTCGCGATCCCGACGGTCTTTACGATCTTCCGGGCCGGTGAATTCGAATTAATTGATGATCTCGGCATTCAGTTAAAGCAGGTCCTTCACGCGGAACAGGAGTATAAACTGCTGAGTCCGCTCCTCCCGGGCGAGGAGTTAGGTTACCGAACCACGCTCACCGGGGTGATGGAGAAGAAGAGTGCGACGGCGAATATGGCGTTCCTCATTTTCGAAACCGATTTTTTCCGGATTTCGGATTCGGTTCGTCTCGCGGCCGCGAAAAGTACGATGGTTTACCGGGAGCTGAAATGACGGAAATTTCTTCCGAAGATTTTATTCCGTTTAAAGTCGCCGGTACGATCACCCTCGAGTGGCTGAAAGAATTTGCGCGGGTTTCGGGAGATTATAATCCGATCCACCAAGATGAGGCGGTCGCGAAAGCGATGGGTCTCCCCGGCGTGATCGCGCACGGGATGCTGATCTCCAGTCTCGTTCATTCCCGGGCCTGCGAAGTGATTGCGGATTACCGAAACCTTCGCTGTTTTCACGTTTCGGTTTCCCAGACGCGATTCCGCGCGATGACTTTCCTCGGCGACGAAATTTCGGTCGGCGGTCAGTGGCAGGTTACCGGGTCGAACGAAATTCGCCTCGAGCTCCAAGCCCGGAACCAAAAGGGTGAGACGAACGTCACGACGGCGTTTACCCTCGTTCGTTAGACGTCAAATAAATCGAGATTGATCGCGAAAACTAGCTCGTCCTTCGCATTTTGGATGAGCGGGAGAGAATTATTTATGACATCGACGAGGAGATTTCTAATTTTCTCGCGAACCTCGGGATCGGCACTTACGACGATCGAATAGTGGAGGTCGTCCTTGTTTTCATTATCGATGGATCGAATCGCCGCGTGGCGACTGTTAATCGTGTGCATTCGGAGTGCCGTCGATTTTTCTCCCAGGTGAAAGTGTTGGTCGATTAATTTATATCGATCTTTTCTACGCTGAATAAATCCGATCTTTTCGAGTAGAGCGAGCGAGCGTAAAACGCGGGCGGGCTCAATCCCGAGACGTTTAGAAATTGCCTGGGTCGACTGAAATTCCGGATTTCTCAGACACATGTGAACCGTAATGTGGTCCCAGTATCCGTAGTATTCGACGAGTTCTTTTTCTTCAAGGGCCCGGGTCTCCTTTGAGGTGTAGCTCGTGAATCGCCCCCTTTCTTTTTGGGTCCTTGAAATTTGGTCGGCGTAAAGTCGCTTTAAGTCAGCGGAGCCGGCCCGTTCCCACTGAATCAGGAGTATGAGGTGCTCGGTCTCCTTTGCGTTTAGACCGAGAAAGTTCCCGATTTTCATGCCGTGTTCAGGGCTAAAATCTTGCTTACCCGCTAAAACGATCGAAATGTAACTCAGCCTAACCCCGAGGTGTTCCGCTAGGCGAGATCGGGAACCCCGTCCCTGGGCGGGGGAGGCGAGTTCGGCTTTTAAGAACTCCCGGTAGTTATTTGCTCGGTAAATGGCACTCATTTTGGCCCCTCCGCAGTTCGCCCTTATATTAACTAATAGATTAACATAATGGCGGGAATTTAATTAATTAAGGAACGACGCACAGCATTAGCTGCGATAGATCCAT
>JANXTV010000133.1 GCA_025352185.1 Oligoflexia bacterium | reverse complement strand
CTGGATGACGGGCGCGTTCCAAGCCGAAAAATTCTGCTTAATCTTCAATTCGTCGACCTCGTGCGAGTCAGCCCAAGTCTGCTTCGGCGGCATCCCGTAAAATCCCGGCCATAGGATAACGTCCGGCGACTCTTCCGGACTTAGGTAGGTCCAAGGATCATGGGAGGCTTCAATGCAGATCAGTACCCCGATCTTATGCCCATTCAATTTAATCATTCGAGAATGTTTAGGCGACGAAGAGAAAAGTTTTTCTTCTCCGCGATGGAGACCAATCTTGCCGAACTCGTGGGTGATTTCGCCATTTGCGTTTATCACTAAAACCGAATTGAAAGGCTTTCCCTCTTCGGTCGGACGCGGAGTAGGCAGCAAAACGGGAAGTCCATATTCCTTCGCACGTTTCCGGACTGCATCGACCGATGCTTGAGAAGCGCGGTCATCGAACTCTTTAATGCCCGTGTGGTAGCCCGTTACGGCGCACTCGGGAAACAGAAGAAGGTCGCTCTTCTTCGCCCGACCATGGATCTCGATCGCATTTTCGATCGACCGGAGGTTGAGGTCATACCGAAAGGAGTTATTAATTTGGGCGACACCCACTCGAAGCATATGGCGTTTTTACACGAATGGGAGGACGAAGCAATCGGGCCGGCCGACTAACGCGCTCGTGAAATCAGTTCTTCGAGCACTTCGGTTTCCGTCGCGCCCTGCCTCTTGGCTAGCTGCTTGAGATGATTTACCACCTCAGGCTTCAGTCGATAATTTTTAGTTACTCTTTTCTCCGTTTCGGTCTTCGTCCTCTTGTCCGTCAGCTGGAGATTCATCCACTTCGTAATTTTCGTATACGGCACGTCGAAAAAGCCTTGCCCTGACGGTCGTCACGTTTGAAATGCTCGCAGATCGCAAACGACTCGGGATACTTTACCGGATCCATATCAAAGTGCTTCGAGAATACGAGGCTCGACATTTTTCCCCGCCCAGATGACGTCGTCGATCCGAAGGCGTCGATTCGGCCGATAGCGCGGTGAAATTCAAATATTTACAGGGGTCGGGATGGCCGAAATGACTTTTCCTGATGCGCTCCGTGTTGCCTCAATAGGATCTGACACCGAAGAAAGGGTAGGAAAGTTCAAGCCGCAAGCTTGAGTTCTTCGCTCTGGTCTTCGCTTCGGATGATGGCCATCACGAGCTTTAGTTTTTCTTCGATGGCAAGCTTTAGCTCAATGGGATCGAGTGCCTCATAGCGAAGCCGGAGGGCCTCCTTGGTCAGTTCGGGAACCGCTTCCGAGGCGAGGATTCGGTCGTAAGGCGTCTCAGGCTCTTCATAGGTTTTCTTGATGCGCGAACCGATCCGCTCTTTCCGAACGAGTTTAAACGTCGGCATGAAGAAGTTGAGGAATGGACACCAAAGATCGCGGTAGATCTCATTCAACATCCGCGTCGCGTTCTGGTTTTCGATGCGGTCGTAGCCGATGAACTGCCGGACATGGGTCAGATTTTTTTGCTCGACGTAGCAGTTATCATTTTTACGGTACGGACGGCTTCGATAAATGGTGAGTGGTTTTTCCCGCGTACCCTCGCCATGAACCCGAAGAGAGTTCACTACTTCGTAGTTCATAAATTCTGATCCAGAATCAAACTTCACAGTATGGAGCCTGAAAGGAAGGCCTTTTTCAATACTCCGGAGCGCGTCCACGATCCCGCCGTGACGCTTCGTCCACGTCGCCCGCATCTCCGTCCAATGCGAATCAATATCGGTAAGCGTGAGCGTGCTGGCGAATGCTCCCGCACCATCCGCTCCGCAGTGGGAAACCGTATCGACCTGTGCATAGCCGGGCGCGGTGATGTTCCAGTCCTTGGGCATGACCGGAATGGCCGATTTATACCACGACGACGTCGGGGCTTTCGTCGTACCTACACCGCGCAGAGCGCGGATTTTCTTTAAACGCCGATCAATCGTGGCTGCGCTCATTCGCAGGAGCTGGTTCCGGATTTCGTCCGGAATCGGATTTCGCTTCGCAAACGCGGCCAGAATCTTCGGGAGCAGCACCTTCATTTTCTTCGCGCACGGCTGCTCCATTAAAAACCAAATCGCCTTGAGCGGCGGCAGTACTTCCGGCCCGTACATCGGCTGCCTCCCGCGCCCAGGACCTTTTTTACGGGGGTCCGCCCGAAGAAGACGAATCAGGTGCTTACGGCTAAAACGCGTCGCCAGGGCCGCACCGTCGAGAATCCGGGCTTTTTCTCGTCGCTTTGCTTTCTGGTAGATCTCCCGGATCGAGTTTAGGTATTCAGTGATCGCCTCGTTGCTCATGGTTTGGTCCTCTTTGGTTTGTTGATTAGAGAACTCAAACTTACGGTGTCCCAATTATGAGTCAACGAGGACTCACCTCATTATTCCCGCACCCCACTTCGGTGTCATTTTCAATGAGTCAACGCGCGCTCGTGGTGTGTCGATTTCGACACCTTTGCCGCGGCTCAAAAGATAGTGCATGATTAAATGTGAGCAAGCTCAGCGAAAAGTTTGTTCAACTCCCTCGCCGGTAACCGGCAAAGCAGTACGTAAGTTGATAGGGAAGAAATTCATATGAAAAATGTTTTTACCGCTATTTTATTAGGATATATTTGCGTCCAGGGTTCTGGGTGTTCCGTAAAATTCAATGCCGGCCCCACCGCAGAGCAACTCGCGCTGACGACGTGGTCCCAGAACCAGTCGGATTTCGGGGTGATCAATACCGGGGCGAGTACGGTCTCACGTTCCTTTGTTTTTTCAAACGCGGGAGCCATCGACGCTTCCGGGTGCGAGGCTCCGACCCTTTCGGACTCCACAAATTTTTCCATTCAGTCTGACACCTGCGGCGCGAACGGTTTAACGGTCGGCGCGAATTGTAGCGTGGACGTACGCGCTAATCCGGTAGCTGCCGGAACGCTTACTTCCGTATTATCCCGCGCGTGCAGTTTCGGAAGAACCTCGATTTCAACCACGAACTCGCTGACCGTCGTTTCCGTCCAACCCAATCTCGCGTGGTCGCCCCTTACTAAAAACTTCGGAAATCAGTACGTGTCGGTAAGTTCC
>JANXTV010000131.1 GCA_025352185.1 Oligoflexia bacterium | reverse complement strand
TTGGATGACTGATTATGTTAACATCACTATTATTAACTATTATTGGTTTATCTAAATAACTTGGATCACCAGCGGTACAGAGCCGAAGCCCAAGTAAACCCGCTACCGAATGCCGCCGATGCGACGAGCATCCCTTTTTTTAATCTTCCCGCTTTCACCGCTTCGTCGAGCCCGATCGGAATCGTTGCGGCGGTGGTGTTCGCGAATTTTTGGATCGTGTTGAATATCTTTTCGGACGGAATTCCGAGCTGTTTTCCGACCATTTCGTTAATGCGGAGGTTCGCTTGGTGGAAAATGAAGAGATCCACTTCCTCGATCTTCTTTCCGTTCTTCTCGAGCGCTTCCATCACCGCTTCCGGCATCCGCTTCGCGGCGTGCAGAAATACCGCCTTCCCGTTCATTTTAGGAAAGTGTTCCCGCGAATCGATGAGCTCGTGGTCGATTCGGTCCTTACCGAACGCGCTCCCGGGAGCCGCGACCCAAAGTTCTTTCGCGTACGATCCGTCGGCGTGGATGTGAGTCGAGTAGATCTGCGAGTCCGATTCTTTCGGGGTTCCTTCGCAGGCGCCCACGATCACCGCACCGGCGCCATCGCCGAATAGCACGGAGACGTCACGTCCGGCCGGCGAACGATCGAGACCCTTCGAGTGGACTTCGGCGCCCACGACAAGCACTCGCTTATACGTTCCCGTACGAACGTACTGATCCGCGATCGATAATCCGTAGAGAAATCCCGAACATTGTTCGCGCACGTCGATCGCCGGAATTCCGGGCACGCCGAGCTTCGCTTGGAGGAAGCAGCCGAGTCCGGGAAAATCGTGATCGGGAGTGAGGGTCGCTGCGATAATGCAGTCGATTTCGCCCTTCGAAACCTTCGCCGATTCAAGCGCGCGCTCCGAAGCGGCGAGGGCGAGGTCCGAGGTGTTCATCGCCCCTTCTACCCAATGCCGCTGTTCGATTCCGGTGCGCTGGCGAATCCATTCGTCGGAAGTGTCCATCATCGCCGCGATATCGTCGTTGGTATAAACGCGCGGCGGAACGTAGGATCCGACGCCGAGAATTCTCGACTTGATCATATATCGAGATTCCTTACGCGCAGAGCGTTCTCTTCGATGAACGCCCGACGTGGCTCGACGGCATCTCCCATGAGAACGGAGAAAACACCGTCGGCTTCAACCGCATCGTTCACGGTGACCTTTAAGAGCGTGCGACGCGCAGGATCCATCGTCGTTTCCCAGAGCTGATCCGGATTCATTTCTCCGAGGCCTTTATAGCGCTGAATTCCGAGACCCTGTTTCGCTTTTTCAACGATCCGAAGTGCGAGCTCTTCACCGTCGCGTACCATCTCAGGAACCTTTTCGGCCGCTTTACCTTCGGTGATGAGTTCAAACGGACCCGGGCCCATCGTCTGCATCGCGAGGTTATGCTTAATCAGTTCTTCGTACTCGGGAGAGGTGAGGGTGACGTGGTTAATTGGGGCGATTCGCTTCGACCCCTTAATCACGTTTTCGACCGTCGCGAACCACGACCCGTGTTCGCTATCGAGCGCGAGCGAGTAAGAAAGCTGGATATTCTTCGCCATCGCTTCTTTCGCGATCGCGAGCATCACCTTTTCGAGCGACTCCTTAGTCTTCAGTGTTTCGACCGTCGCGTTTTGACGAATGAGCGACCGCAAAACTTCCGGATGAAGTCGTCGCGCCATTCGGTCGATCGACTTCGTCAGCCGCGTCGCGGATTTCAGCGCGGATGCGATCTGGCTCGTTGGCACATCTTTTCCGCCCGAACGAATGGTGATGCCTTCGAGGCCGGAGCTCAGAAGGAATTCAGCGAGATCCGCTTCGTTCTTCAGATACCGCTCCATCTTCCCTTTTTTCACTTTATAAAGGGGTGGCTGGGCGATGTAGAGGTAACCCCGCTCGAGGATCTCCGGCATCTGGCGGAAGAAGAAGGTGAGTAAAAGCGTACGAATGTGCGAGCCGTCGACATCGGCATCCGTCATGATGACGATTTTATGGTAACGGAGCTTCGCGATATCGAAATCATCTTTCCCGATCCCGGCGCCGAGCGCGGTGATCAGAATTTTAATTTCCTCAAACGCGAGCATCTTATCGAACCGCGCGCGCTCGACGTTTAGAATCTTTCCCTTCAAAGGCAGGATCGCTTGGTTTTTTCGGTCGCGGCCTTGTTTCGCGGATCCTCCGGCGGAGTCCCCTTCGACGAGGTAAACTTCGCAAAGCGCCGGATCTTTTTCTTGGCAGTCGGCCATTTTACCGGGCAGCCCGCCGAAATCGAGCGCCGTTTTCCGGCGCGTGAGTTCACGGGCCTTCCGGGCCGCGATCCGCGCGGCGGCCGCGTCGATCGCCTTTTGGATCACTTTTTTAGCAACACTTGGATTCTGTTCGAAGTAGCTATTCAGTTTTTCGTAAACGAGTCCGTTCACGAAACCTTCGACTTCTCCCGTCCCGAGTTTCGATTTCGTCTGTCCTTCGAACTGGGGCTCGGGAACCTTAACCGAAATCACGCAAGCGAGGCCTTCCCGAATGTCGTCTCCGGTTAAGCCTTCCTTCATCTGCTTCGAAAGTCCGCTATCGTTAATATATCGATTTACCGCGCGGGTGAGGGCATTTCGGAAGCCGGCGACGTGGGTGCCGCCTTCGATCGTGTTAATATTATTCACGTAGCTCGACGTGGTTTCGACGTACGAATCATTCCACTGCAGCGCGACTTCCGCGTAAAATCCGCCTTTTTCACCGCCGACGAAAATCGGCTTTTCGTGAAGTCGGGCCTTCGATTTATTCATGTGCTCGACGAAAGCAGAAATCCCGCCGTCGTAGTGGAATTCGGAATCT
>JANXTV010000130.1 GCA_025352185.1 Oligoflexia bacterium | reverse complement strand
GCCGCAAGCACGGCGACTGCCGTCAGCACGAACGCCTTCATTGCGAAAGCTGTGGGAAGCATTTCCTCGGGTGTTCTCGTCGACGCTTGGACGATCGACCAAAACAAAGGACTACTTAACCGAGTATCCGGACTCTAATCTTCTCGAGTCTTAAATTCTTAATAGAAAGTCCCGGAGAATTTTTTTCCGGGACTTTTTTTATTCTTCGTTCGTATCCATCCCGAGTTTAGCGAGTCGATAGCGAATGCTCCGGAACGTCATACCCAGGAGATCGGCAGCCTTCTTCTTAACACCACCCGTATATTCCAGCGCGTGTTTTAGATACTGCCTCTCTACTTCAGCGAGAACCTCATCGAGGTTCATCGGACCATTTTTAAAATCGGGTAGAGGGAGGCGAATTTCTTTCATCGAACCGGGGCCCTGGACCGACGGAAGGATGGACGATAATTTATTCTGGCCCGCCGTAATTTCTACGGACGTAAAGTTCGAGCGGGCGCCCCCGTCAAATGCCACCGTTACGGCCGGCGGAAGAACGCCAATACTGATCATCGTACCGGTTTCGAGGGTAACCGCCCGCTCGATCGTATTCTCGAGTTCCCGGACATTTCCGGGCCATGCGTGAGTCCGAAAAATCTCGAGGACTTCCGGGGTTAACCCGATCAGTTCTTTCTTTTGCCGCTCGGCAAATTTCTTTAGAAACGCATTTGCGAGAATCTCGATATCCCCATGCCGTTCCCGCAGCGGCGGAGTTTTAATCAGAATCACGTTTAACCGGTAATAAAGATCCTCTCGAAATGTTCCCGCTTTCACGCCCGCTTCGAGATCGCGATTCGTTGCGGCGATAATCCGAACATCGACTTTAATGTCCTCATTCGCGCCGACGCGACGGATCGTCTTCTCCTGAAGCGAACGCAGCATCTTCACCTGCATCGAGAGGGGTAACTCCCCCACTTCATCGAGGAAGAGCGTACCCCCGCTCGCCGCCTCAAAAAGCCCAACTTTATCGCTGATCGCGCCCGTAAACGATCCCTTTTTATGGCCGAACATCTCACTCTCAATGAGCGTTTCAGGAATCGCTCCACAGTTCACCGGAACGAAGGGTTTCCCTTTCATCGGTCCCGCGTCGTGAATCATCCGCGCCACGAGCTCTTTACCCGTACCGCTCTCACCAATCACGAGAATATTCGTCTTATTCCCGGCGACCTTGTGGATCATCGCGATTAGATTTTTTATGGGAAGTGAATCACCGAGTATCTGGCGCATGCTTTCCTTTACTTAATACTGTCGCCCATTTTGAAAATAGGGAGATACATCGCAATCATCATACCGCCGACGGCACCACCGAGAAAAACGAGAATAAAAGGCTCGATTAGTTTCGTCAGTCCACCCACCATAGTCTCGACCTCGGCTTCATAGAAGTCCGCGACCTTCTCGAGCATCTTATCGAGCTGACCGGTGTTTTCTCCGACGGACATCATCTGGACGGCCATTTTCGGGAATACATCGAGTTTCGCAAAGACCTGAGATAGACCCTTTCCCTGCTCAATCTCCACCCGTACTTTTCCGACGGCTTCTTCGAGAACCGCGTTATCAATCGTCTGTTTACAAATATCAATCGCATCGAGCAAGCTCACCCCGGACGCGAGGAGCGTAGATAAAGTACGGGTAAAGCGGGCAGTTCCCCCTTTCTGCATCAGGGATCCGAAAAGTGGCGCCCGAAAGAGTGCGCGATCAAGAATGATCTTTCCTTCCTGAGTCGAAAAAAACTTCTTTAGGAAATACCCCGCGATTCCGCCCACGATGGCGAGGTAGATTCCGTATTTTCCGAGGAAGTGGGACATATCGATTACGAATTGGGTGGCGGCCGGTAACTCCCCGCCGCTTCCTTTAATCAGTTCTTCGAACTTCGGAATAACGAAAATAAGCATGGCGGCGATAACGCCGCCCCCGATCGTAAACACAATGATCGGATACATCATTGCGGACTTCAAAAGCTTTCGCAGTTTATCGGCATCTTCTAAATAGGCCGAAAGACGTCGAAGCATCTGATCGAGCGCTCCCGATGACTCCCCCGCGCGAACGAGGGCTAAGTAAAGGCGCGGAAACGCCTTCGGGTAAGCGGAGAGTGCTTCCCAAAGAAAGGACCCTTCGGAAACTCGGTTCTTCACGCCCCCGCACAGAGCCCGTAAATTCGAGGACGACGCTTGGTCGGCGAGAATGTCGAGAGACTGAACGAGGGGTACCCCGGAACCGAGGAGAACTTGGAGCTGACGGGTAAAGTGGAGGACTTCCTCCTTATTAATATTACCCGCGCCACCGCTAAAAATGGAACCTAGGTCACGCTGGGCCATACTTACG
>JANXTV010000119.1 GCA_025352185.1 Oligoflexia bacterium | reverse complement strand
CTGCCCTTCACCCCTTCGGGGCGCGTGCTTCGCACGCGTGGCCTCTGTCGCTTCCTGCGACTCGGCTGAACCCGGCCGCTTCGCTTCGGGTTCTTCGGACCCTGATGAAGCGCCAATAAAAAAGCCCCCGAGCGAACTCGGGGGCTTTTTTATTGGCGTCTCCACCGGGATTCGAACCCGGGTTACTCCCGTGAAAGGGGAGTGTCCTAGGCCTCTAGACGATGGAGACATCTATTTAAATTGCCTGGAAGTTTATTTCCTAACCCAACTCTTCCAGTCCAGCAAAGATGAAATTCACCGGGGAACCGAAAATCGAATATACCGCTTCGCGTTACCGCTCCCCGACCCGAAACTTAGCCCTTCAGGCTGGCGAGCTGGTCTTTCTGATCAATGGCGGCGAGATCCGAGAAGCCACCGATCAATTTTTCGCCGTTTAAGATTTGGGGCATCGTTTTCAGTCCCGTCTTCTTCTCGAGGGCGTCCCACTGAGCGTCGTCGTCCATCGGGACGCGGACTTCGGAGTACGGAATACCCCGCTGCTTTAAGAGGGCTTTTGCGCGCTCGCAGAACGGGCAGTGATCCATGGTATAAACCGTAATATTTGCGGCCATTTTAGAGGTCTCCTCGCCTTCCGGCTTAAAATCGAATTTCGAGTTTTACCGATTCCATCAGAAATTTCTCGAGAAAAGAAAGCGCTTCGATGCCCTCCCCCTTATCGTCGAACCACTGACCCTTCACCGGGTCAAAATCGAAATGGTACGCCACTCCCCGCGCGGCGATCGCCATCCAAAGCTGCGCGACCGACGGCTGCGAACTCAGGATACAGCGCGCCCCCGTGGCAAATTGAATCGTGAGCGCCCCGAATTGCACCGTACACTCGGCGACGTCCGGATCGACCTCGTCGAATGCCCGCTCCACTCGGTCGAGTGTTTCCTTCATGACGCCCCGATAATGCGCCTCATCTCGAAAGGTCTTTAAACTCATAAGGACCTTATAACCCCTTCCCGAAGGGCCGCGCCACCGCTAGAATAGAATCTCACTTTTATCGAAAGAGGCCTCCATGTCGACCGTCGCCGCTAAAGATCCTTGCCCATGCACTTCCGGAAAAACCTTCGGCGTTTGCTGCCAACCCATTCTCGACGGGAAGGCAAAACCGACGAGCGCCGAAGATCTCCTCCGCTCGCGCTATAGCGCATTCGTCGTCGGAAACATCGACTACATCATTAATACCCACCACCCGAAAACTCGGGGCGAAATCGACCGCAAAGAAGTCGAGAGCTGGTCGAAATCCTCCGTCTGGGAAGGCCTCGAGATTCTCCAGAAGGAAGCGGGAGAAGCAAAAGACACCACGGGCACGATTATTTTTCACGCGAAGTACGAGGCCGAAGGAAAAAAACAGGACCACTACGAGAAGAGTTTTTTCGAGAAGGAAAAGGGAGAGTGGATGTTCCTAGACGCCCAGGGAATTCAGACCGGTCCTTACGTTCGCCAGGACCCGAAAGTGGGACGAAATGATCCCTGCTCTTGCGGTAGCGGTAAGAAGTATAAGAAATGTCACGGGGTAGCCGCCTAGCGGGAACTTGGAAAACTTCCTTGCCCGACTTCGGAAATACGCCGATCGACCGTGGTACCTGCCACTCGTTTGCCTGCTCGCCTTCGCCGACCTCTTCGTGATGTTCATCCCGACTGAAGGAATGATCGTCACCACGAGCTTCGTACGCCCGAAGGGCTGGTGGGTGACCGCGATCGCCGTTGCCCTATCCACGACTCTCGCGGCGCTCCTCGTGGCGTGGCTCGGGTCTCATTACGGTGAATCGTTCGTCGTCTGGCTCCTCGGCGATAAGGCCTTCGAGTCACCGATGTGGATCCGGGCCGATCACTGGATAGAGCGTTACGGATTCTGGGGTCTCTGGTTTATCTCCCTCGGGCCCATCCCTCCGCAGCCCGCCATCCTCCTCTGCGCGCTCGGGCATATGCCGGGGGCCGAAATCGCTTCCGCGTTTCTCCTCGCAAGACTTCCGAAGTACCTGCTCTTTTCGTTCCTGGCGACTCGGGGCCCGAAGTTTTTCAAGCAAGCATTCGGTGACGAAACGATCGACGTCGAGTTCACCTGGGCAAATTTGAAAAAAGCCGTTCGCTACTACTTAAAGAAAGATCCGCCGAGCGCCTAATCCTAGTGCGCCGAGACCTTCGTGTTTGGACGCGCGTTCCAGAGGACGAGCATAAATATACCGCCCAAGACGGCAAACCCGATCATGCTCACGCCCCAGGATCCCCAGCCGAATTTCTCGAGCATCCAACCCATCCCGAGACCGACAAACGATCCCCCGACGTATTGCATGCCATCGAACAGGCCCGCGGCGGTCGCGGCGGCTTTCTTACCGCCGAAATCCATCGAGGCAGTTCCGGAAAGCATCGAATGCACGATCGAAATGGCGAAGGAGTTCACGACGAACGCAGCAATCACCCACTCGACCGACGGGGCTTTATAGACGACGAAGAGCGCACACGCGATCAGGAAGTAACCTACGAAAGCCATCGGCGGACGACGCCCCTTAAAGAGCCAGTCCGAAAGCGTACCCGCCGTAAAGGCACCCGCGATTCCGGCGAGTACGACCGCGCCGGCCCCCTTCGCGAAAATGGGGGAATCAAGCGGCAGCTTCTGCGCTTCGAGCATGTAACGAGGAAACCACTGTTCGAATCCGTGACGAACGAACCCGGTACAAAACTCGGCGGCCGCGATCGTAAGCGCGACCGGATTCGCGATCACTTTTTTCACGACGTACTTCAGGCCCGACTGGCCCTTATCGCCGGACGAGGCGTCCTGAACATCGTACTCTTCAAAGCCGACATCATCGGGAGCGTTCTGTACGAACTGGTAAGTCATCAGTCCCATCACCGCGACGACCATGGCCGGGATGAAGAAAACCCACTGCCATTCAAAGTGCTGAACGATTTGGGGCCCGATGAAAAAGATCAATGCGCGACCGCCTTGAATCATCGAACCGAAAATCGCGGAAAAGACTCCGCGCTCGAGAACGTGGAACCAAGACGCGTTAACCTTAATCAGAGAAAGCGCCGAGTAAGATTGGAAATAAGAGTTTAAGGACCAGATGATCGCGAAGTAAGCGATCAGGGCCGAGCCGGTTCCGAGGAAGTGGAAGTAGGCGCCCATTCCGAAGAGGAGGTTAAAGACCACGGTTCCGGTCGCGCCGATCAGCATCGCGCGACGTCCACCGATTCGGTCGGCAATCGGTCCGTTAAAGATCGCCGAAAAACCGTAGATCGAGAGGGCCGCAGTAATGATCGCGCCGATTTGGGTTTTATCCCATCCGAAGGTGTCGGAGAGCGCTTTATTTGCGAATGAAAGGTTATATCGGCCCATGTACATCGCCGAATAAGTGAGACCCAGAACGAACCAGTTCTGGGCGCGACGTTTCCGAAAGGCAGAAGATAACTTTCCGTCTGAAGTGCGGATCGCAGTGGCTTGGCTCATGAAATTTTCCTTACTGAAGAACACCCGTGACGAATGCCCGGGACCCTAAACCGGGTGGCGGCGCGGCATCAACTGGCATTTTAAATACCGACCGAAGAAAAATATTGGGCCCTGACGCGAGCGTGCCGACGAGGTCCGAAGCCTTCGCATCGCTGCTCGAGCGGAACATAAGTATGACGGCTAGGTCACGGCTAGATCGAAACGATCTTAATTTTCCGGCCCTCGACGGAGAGCGCACGCTTCCCTCTAAGAAGGGCTAAGAGTTCATCACCAATTAAGCGGGCGGCTTCGGCGGAAAGGAGCTTTTTATCGACCCAGTCCTTCGGAGTCTCGGCTTTTTCGCGCAGGAGCGGGAGGAGCTGATTCATCGTGAGCAGGTGCTTCATCGCGATTCGCTCCCGGTCAGCGAGAATCCCGAGATAAGTTTTCACGAGGTCCAGCGCCTGGCTTTCCTCCGAAGTCGGGTGATCGGGTCTCGGCCCCCCCTCGGACGGGCGCGTTTCCGTCGATTCGGATCCGCGACGAATCGCTTCGAGAATTTTTTCACCGCTGGCCTTCATTTCGCCCTTATTGAGGCCGCGAAATGCCGAAAGGTGGTCGATATCCTTCGGTTTCACGTTCGCGAGGTCGAGCAGTACTTGATCGTCGGCAACCCAGCGGCGCGGTAAGTTTAATACCCGGACGCGCTCTTCACGCCACCGCATGAGTTCGAGCAGCGTCGCGTAGGTCCGTGCATCCATGCGGCCACTCTTGGCGAGCTTATGCGATAGACCTTCGGGGTCGGGCTCGTAAAGGGAGGCGGCTTCCCACTTCGCCGAGAGTTCGAGCGACCAGGCCTTCCGCCCATTCTCTTCGAGTTTTTCAAGCAGCAATTCGCCGGCCTGGACGAGGAATTTGGCCGTGCAGTGGTCGTATATCTGATGATACGAGGCCTCCGCCGCCATCACCATCACCGGAATGCCGGTCAGGTTGACGAGCCGCCGCGCCGGCGCCTTCTGCATCCAGCACTGGAAC
>JANXTV010000107.1 GCA_025352185.1 Oligoflexia bacterium | reverse complement strand
GGGAATTCGGAACTCGGAACGAGACACAGTTGATGGATTCGAATTAGTTCCCTACCGAAGCGCCACCGGGAGGAGAGGCGGCGGGTTCGTAGTAAGCTCCGGCGACCGTTGGTTCGCCTGTCTTACGCGAATATTTTACTTCACCCGTGATATTTCCGAAAGGCATCGGGGGAGCGTCCCCGCCGACGAGGGTTATTACTAAATTTATGGAAACGAAGGTGGTGGAACCGACATCCAGGAGTGAGCAGCCCGTAATGGTGAGGGCGTGGTGTTCTTTTTTTGCTTGGGCAAGCAGGAGTGCTAGGGTCTTCGCGTACTGAGAATTCGTGAGTAGAGCCGAGCATTCTTTTGAGAGGGATTGGGTCTCCGATCGATCGCCCGCCCACGTCGCTTTCGCGAGGCCTAAGTTCGCTAGGACCCCTACGATCAGGATGACTAAATTTAGTTTTTTCATACGGATTTCCCTCTTAAGAATCGTCTAGCATGGAAGAATGCGGAAAGAGAACGGTGATTCCCGCTCTAAACTCAGTTTCAGTCACAGAATGTGACTCGCAGAGGGAGCCAGTCGGGTCCACGTGTAACTTCTAAGGTTTTACTGCGTAAACTCTAATATGACGCTATCTGCACCCGAGCCTTCTGAGATCCGCTTCTCCCGTTCGGGCGAGGAAACCATTCTCGAGTCGAGTCAGTGGATTCCCCGACCAATCGAGGAGGTCTTTCAATTCTTTTCCTTAGAAGCGAATTTGGAGACCCTCACTCCGCCGTTCCTCAATTTTCGAGTGACCAATAAGAGTCCCGGTCCGATGACCACCGGGACGCTCATCGACTACCGACTGAAAGTGCGCGGCATCCCCGTAAAGTGGCGAACCCGGATCGAGAGCTGGGAACCCGGAAAGCGTTTTGTCGATACGCAGCTGCGGGGTCCGTATGCACTCTGGCATCATACCCACGAATTTTTTCCACGGTACGGAGGAACCTTCATGACCGATCGGGTTCGGTTTCGACTCCCACTCGGGCGTCTGGGTGAACTCGTCGCCGGAGCCTTCGTTCGGAGAGATGTCCGAATGATCTTTGAATTCCGAAGAGCGACGATAGAACGACTTTTCCCGCCCGTGAATTAGATCAATTCGAGTGAAGAAAAAAAATAAAGAAGGTCGCGCCCCCCCGAAGGATGCGCGACCTTCTTTATTTTTTTATTGTTACCTTGTGAAATTATTTCTTTACGCAGTTACACTTAGCTTTTGCGCCCGCGCGGTAGCCGGAGAATCCTCGGGGGATGTGCTTCATGAACTGCACGTCGCCGGTCGACTCGTCGAGATCGTTACATCCGGTCAGATTCGTAATCAGGTAGCGATCCTCTCCGCGCATTTCGATCGTAATATCGGTAGAGCCTTCTCCGGCTTCAATTTTCGTGCTGGCGGAATTCGCGAGAATATCGGCACCGTCGTCGGTTAAGCGCGTGAGGACGGGAGGATTATTTTTTCCCTTCATCGTGATGACGGCTGAGAATTCCGCCTGATCGAGGGTTCCGTTCGTGTCGAGCGCTTCGTACGCATTCTTTCCGCACGTGATGGTGAATGTACTCGCGAACGACGAGCCGATACCGAAGAGGGAAAGAGCGAGGGCGAGAGAAAGGAAGTTGATTTGGGTTTTCATGGGAACTCCGAGCGGGGTTGGGGAATGGCGGAACGATTTGGGTGACTTCCTTATAGATCGTCTCTGCCGGAAGTGGAAGAGTAAAAGAGTCAAGTACTCAGAACCGACCTAGTTTTGCCCGTGCGTAGTCTAAGTCATTAGGGGCCCGGATCGGCTCAACCCTGTAGCCCGGTCGTCTACCTCATCATTTCAATGGGTTACCGATTTTAGATGTAGACGAAGGTCTACAAATACCGCGATCCGTCGATGTTTGAACTAATGGGCTGCGTCAGAGTCTGGTAGTTATCCCAATCACGAATTCTCAGAATTCGAAGGAGATTTTAAAATGAAAACGTCCATTCTAGTTCGCAGTTTCCAAGTCGCCGTAGTGCTCTCGACCCTGGTCGGAGCTGCTCCGGCCGTTCACGCAGATACGATCGGTTATGACCCGATCGTCGAATGGTGCAACGATTCCGTATCCATCCTCGACCAAGCTGAGCAGCAAGCGAAGATGGTTTATTCGATGGGCCGCACGAAGGATGCTAAAAACATCCTCCTCGGGGCCCTCCAGCACGCCTCTTCCGTAGCTCCTGGCTTCGGTAGAGGTCGTGGTCCGATCACGATGCGGGCGATCCAACGGGTCACCCAGATCGCAACTCTCGTCGACCGTTCGATCTCGAACGACCTCCTCGGGGACCGCACCTCGGCTGTCTTCATGTTCCGCGGATATAACTTTATCCGGGACGTGGCGCAGAACCTCGATGTCCCATACTACGTGCCGTATACTTACGGACGCCGTGGCGGAGATTTCGACGTCGGTGCGTTTGAAGAAGCGTTCGTCCAAATCGCAGCCGATCAGCTCGACATGGTCGTCGATTCCCTCGTCCTCGGCGGCGGACAACGCGGTACGGTTCCTCTCGGAACTCCCCGCGCCGTTCTGAAGGCAATGGAAGTTGCGGCCGCCGCGAGTGCCTATGACCTTCGGAATTCCCTCTGGGCCGCAAATTTCGCCTGCGAAATTCAGCAGCTCTCCGGACTTTCGGCAAAACTGGCTTCGTTTAACGCTGGAAATCGCTCGCTTTATCGCTCCGAACCCGAAGCGTTTTACGCGACGACGGCTGAAGCGAAGTACCTCGTAGGGATGATCAGTAACGGTCTCGGCTGCGCGGGATACTCTTCACAGTATGACCAGAATAATAGCTACGACCCAAATAACGGTTACGATCCGAATAGCGGATACGACCCGTATGGAAACGGTAACAACAACAATAACGGCGGGTATAATCCTCGCCGTCGGAATTAGTTTCGGTACTTAAGAGAAAGTAGGTTTCGAACTTGGTTCGGAGCCGAACACAGAGGGGGGAATTCAGGAATAGCGGGTCCTGAATTCCCCTTTTTTTTCGGTCTACGCGCCCTTTACGCCTGTCGAAGTTTTATACAGTGCCGTGTCTCTTCCGGACGCTAAACTCGGCGGAGGCGGAGTCCGCATCCGGGCCACCTGGCACTAAATCCGCAGTAGTCTCCAGGAGCAAACTTATGTTTATTTTCAAAACGAAACCATTTTACATGAAAAATAACTTCTATTTTCTAGTCCCGCTGATGTTCCTCGCCGCCGGTCTCGCCCATGCCGATGCGACGGATGGAACGCTCGATGACGGAAATCCCGGTACCCCCGCCGATTATAAAGCTCTTAAAGTCGTCGGCCGCGGGATCCTGAATAAGGATACTCAAGAAACCCTCCAGTTAACGTGCGTCGGAAAACGCATGCAAAAAGATTCCCTCGAGAGAGACTGTGATGTGCTGAATTTTCTCCTCACCGATGCCTCGGGAATCCAGCACCTCATGGGAAAGCCGTTCTATATTAGTCAGGACTCCGAAGATAGCGTGCGCACCCAGATGAAAAAACAAATGCAACGCCGCGGGGTCGTCGCTAACCCGAGCCAGTCGGAAGCGATGTCCTATACCCGCAGTCTTTTTTCCCGACACGACTACCTCGGTGCGCGTCCTCTCGTCGCGATTTTCGGCGGACTTTCGCTCCTCGCGGGCGGACCGATTGCGATACCGCTCGCGCTCGCGATGGGACCCGGAATGGTTCTGCTCGTCGATATGATAAAACTCCCGTTCGCATTAATCGACGACGCGA
>JANXTV010000102.1 GCA_025352185.1 Oligoflexia bacterium | reverse complement strand
GGTACCAACGCGAGTTTTGGGCGCCGAGTGACATCCATATTTCCCAGCCCGACCTCGGTAACGATTTCACGATCGAAAATGTTAAGGCCCTCGATTACGCGGGATGGAACGAAGCCGGCGGGGTCTTCAATAAAGATTTTTCGGTCCCGCAGTGGAACCTACGCTTCGGTCGGTTCATGAATGGCGACCATAATCTGGCGGTTGAATTCAGTATTGATCACTCGAAGTATTCTTCGACATTAAACCAGACGGCCCACGTAAAGGGCACGATTAATGGCCAGCCCGTGGATCAGGACTCGGTTCTTACTCCCGACTTTTTTAACTATAAGCTCCATAATGGGGCGAACCATATCATGGTGAATCTCGTGAAACGGTTTCCTCTCCACCGTGCGATAAATGAAACGGGTAGCTTCTCACTCCTCGTGAAGGGTGGACTCGGGATCATGCTCCCGCACGCGGAGAACACCGTGCTCGGTCGGGATGCGGACGTCGGTCCAAAATCCTCGAGTAATCTGGTCGGTACAAACTCGGGATGGTGGCGTTTAAACGGATGGACGACCGGTTACGAAGTGGCCGTCCGGTATGTCCCCATTCGCCCCGTGTACCTGGAGCTTTCCGATAAACTCCTTTACGCTCACCTCTCGAATGTGCCCGTCTACCGGGGGAAAGCAGACCAAAGCCTCCTCATGAACGCCTTTATTTTTAATCTCGGCGTGACCTTTAATGGTGAAAACGACGGTCCGTAAAGAATTTCTGGAAAGACGGAGCTTTTTCCTCGGCGATTCGGCGCTATTCCCTTACCCTTAAGGTATGTCTCGAATGGATTCGCAACGTGCTCGGTTCTGGGTTCCTCTCCTCTTTCTCTTCGGCTGCTCGAGTAGTCCGCAGATCGCAAAAGTCGATTCGGGAACGAAAGCGCTCCCGAAAGAACTCGTGAGTAAGTTCGAAGTTCTGGAAGAAGCCCAGCCCGCGGCGAGTCCGACCCCGGCGGCAGCGCTTCCTGCTGCACTTTCCGCCCCGGCCGTGAAGATCGCCGCAAAAGTTAAAGCGAAAGCAAAAGTCGGAAAAAAGGAAAAGTCGGTCGAACCGTTTCTTATTCCGGACCGGCGTCCGCACGTAAATCCCATCTGGGTGGGCGAAAAACAAACCCTCGAAGTGACTTACCTCGGCCTCCCCGGCGGGTACTTCGCCACCGAGGTTCTCCCGATGAAACGGATGGGAGACCGAGAGGTTTATCATTTTAAGGGGACCGTGAAGAGTTCCGCCGTCGCGAGTCTCATTTACCGGGTCGACGATATGGTCGAAAGTTTCTGGGATAGCCAGGGACTCTTTTCGCATCGTTTCCACATGGCCCTCGATGAAACGAAACAGGTTCGTGATGTTCTCGAACTTTACGACTCGGAAAAAAAGAAAGTTTTCTATTGGAACCGCCGAAACCAACCGAATAAAGAATCGACCGAATCGAAGGAATACTTCGATATGCCGGCATTCGTGCAGGATAGTTTCTCCGCGATTTTTTACGTCCGTACGCTTCCGCTCGTCGAAGGCGAGGTCTATACTTTCCCCGTCGTGAGCGAAGGAAAAGGCTGGGACTGCGTCGTCACCGTCATTCGACACGAGATGGTCGACTCGCCAATGGGGCGAATTCGCACGATCGTGATTCGTCCACAAACCCGTTATAACGGCGTATTAAAGCAAGAACAGGGTGATAGCTTCATCTGGTTAACCGACGATGACCGCCGACTCGTTGTTCGACTCGAAGCGAAGGTAAAAATCGGATACGTCGCCGCTCAGCTTAAAAAAGTGGAACTCGGCGAACCCCCTACCGCGCAGTGAGAGTCGCTTACGAAAATGCCCGTTCCGTGGGTCGGCCCGGGTCTAGAAATCTATGACCGCGCCCAGCCCGAGGGCAGTGCTCTGGACGATGGGGATCACCGCGACCGTTTTTGCTTCGTCCTTCGAATGCCAATCGGAATCGAGGCCCATTGAATAGGCGAGGCCGATGGTCGCACCCGCGATGAGATCATTTAGGTAGTGAGCGTTATCGTTCATTCGGGAATAGCTAACGAAACCGGCCATGAGAAATGCAGGCGCTCCGAAGATCCATCCGTGATTTCGGTAAACGGTTCCGGCGAACGCAAAGGCGTTCGATGCGTGTCCGCTCGGAAAAGATTTCAGGTCGCCATTTTTTCTCGGACGTTCTTCTAAACCGATCTCTTTAATTGCGGTCGTGACTAAGCCGGTATAGGCCGTAGCCCGGAACATTCGCCAGCTATTCTTTACCGCGTCGGTGTCATTCGCGAGGAGCCCGTAGCCCATAAAACCAACGAAGTAGGCGAGGTTAATTTTCCAAAGCCCGAGTTGATAACCTGCGGATGCCCAGGTCCCGAGGGGTTTATGCTGGGCGATATTCGATTCGAAGTCCGTATTTTTTACGGGGAGCGAAGCGAGTGTCAGGCCGGTACCGATTAGGGTGTAGGGAAGACCGGGCTGGCGAATGGGAGCCGCGAAATCCCGCCCGATTTGTTCGTACCAGGTAAGGGGTTCGTTGGCCGGGGGCGTATCCGCGGCCCCTGCGGATCCGAAGCAGAATAGAGAGGCGAGGATGGGCAGTAAAAGTTTCATAGGTTCTCGTTGAGGGTATCAGCGTTCATTCGGGATAGGAATAGAACGTGAGTAGACTCCCGTTCGAATTCGACGGATAACTAGTGGGTATGTCGGAAAGTTCGCCCCATCATCAGCGGCCCGTAAAAAGAGGCTTGAAGCAGCTGATTCCCATTCGTCTCGACGCATATATCGGCGGCGAAGTTCTGGCGCCATTTCTGGGTGGCGTGGTTTTCTTTACGTTTATTCTTCTGATGTTTCAGATGCTTCGTCTCGCGACGGCGCTGATCGAACATTCGGTTCCGATGATCATTCTCTTAAAGATCGTCTGGTTCATGATCGTAACCTTTCTCCCGATCGTACTCCCGCTCGCGTTTCTGATCTCGGTTCTCGTCGGCTTTGGTCGCCTATCGAGTGACTCAGAATTGGTTGCCATGAAG
>JANXTV010000027.1 GCA_025352185.1 Oligoflexia bacterium | reverse complement strand
ACAGGTAATCCGAACGATTCAGATCTCCACCGGGTAACACGGCGGCAGCCGCAACGTCCGAACGGTTTGCGGCCTCGGCCGTACTGTAGGACTGGCTATTTACCTTCAAGCAGACGTCCCCGCCGAGTTCTGCACTATGGGTACATTCTTCGACGACGCTTTTTCCGTTTTGTGCCGTAGGGCTAAAACGTTTTCGATTACAAACGTAGTCCGCGGCTTTCGCACAGAAGTCCGGGCCAATCGTCACCGCGGCCGCCGCGAGTCGATTACCGATATTCTTTACCGCGACGGAATTCGGTAAAAGGCAGTTCGCCGAATTTTGTGAAAGGGCATTCGTCTTAACCGTGACGCCCTTACTTTCGATACAACCCGAGCACGCGATCGCAAGTGCGACCGAAAAAAGAATTTTCCCCATACGCCCCCCTAACCCTCTTATTATAGTCGGTTATTCGGTCGTTCGGCAATATAGGCTAACGGAGTAAACGGGTCTGGGTCCACGACGACACGGATTGAAATTTCAGGGGAATCCGAAAACGAGGAAAACTATTTTTTCATATTCTTCAGCATCGCCATCGCTTGCTGAAGTTGGGCGTCCATAGCTCCGCCTTTTTTCATGCCGCCCATGTTCGGCATGCCGCCCCGGCCACCCATCATTTTTTGCATCTGTCCGAGGGCTTCGTTCATATTCTTCGCATTCGGGAACGCCATCTTCAGCATTTGCTCCGAAGCGCCCTTTAATTTTAGAAAAATGAAAATATTTACGCCGGTTAGAATTCCTACGAACACCCAGCTAATAATGACCCACATCGACATAAACTCGTCTCCCTTAAATTTCGGTCACCTTAACGACGGGGTCCCGTCGACGTCAAGGCCCCGGTCGCTCCCGCCCGAAGAAGTCGGCCAGGGCGACTGGCCGGGGGGAATCTTTCCTTCGCCGTGCTCGGAAGACTCGGGAATTCCGAGGCATTTTAGGGCAAACCGAGTGGGGAGAAAACGTCCTTGGAAATGATTCCCTTCTGCCCCCGCACCGCGAAAAATCGAGAGCACCCAACCCCGAAGAAGCCGCTCTAACTCTCGGTCTGATTTAAGAACTTTTACGAGGGGGAACTTCACCCGTAACCGCACCTTTCCGCGAGGGACTTCCCATCCGAGAAGCGTTCCCGACTCCAGCGCCAGTCGGGAGGTATACGCCGCTACCCCGGTTTCTCCCTCTTCGGCCGTAAACAGAATTTCCCGCGGAACAGGAATGTCACCCAGCAGACTCCGCACACATTCGGGAGCGTCTTCCGGATCCCGGAGCACCAAGGTGTTGGCTTTCTTTATTTAACTTCCATTCTACCGTGAGGGAATCCGAACCTTCCCGGGGATGGAGAGAGGTTAGACAACTCCGAATCGCGGCTAATTTAAGGCGCGAAAAAAACACTTCGGAACTTTCGCAGTCGAACGACTTTAACTCTTTCGGAGCATCGGAAATAACATTCCCGGCCGAATCGACGCGAACCTTCGCCGATTTCGCCTCGGGATCAAAGAGGGCGCCCTCGGGCCGGCGGAACCGTACCGTCTCGAAATCGATCTGCGAAAAGCTCGAGAACTCTTTGCCCGATAACGTAACCGGAGTCGAACTGCACGCCGATAGGGCGAGCATCCCGGCGAGCACGAATACCCGCATTACCGCGGTCCTAGATTTCTCTGCCACTCTTCCGCCCGAAGCTTTAATTCGGCAACTCCCGCGAGCATGAGTTCGCGAGTCTGATTCAGAAGTTTTTCGACGTCGGCATTCGTCATTCCGGCCGTAGGGATCGGCGGAAATACCTTTATAAAGAGACGACCCGACCGCGCGTACTTTTCGGGGAAACTGACCATATTTTCTAGGCGAGAACAAACCACGGGAATGATCGGCGCCTGCGACTGAATCGCCATATAAAAGGCACCCTTCTTAAAGGGCAGGAGACCGTCTCCGGAAGTATTCCGGGTTCCCTCGGGAAAGATCCAGGCCGACAGGTTCTTCTGCTTCATTTCCGCGACGGCCGCATTTAAACCAGACAGCGCATTTTTTCGGTCCGCGCGATTGATGAGAACATTCCCAAACGCTTCAAACATGAGCCCGAAAAAAGGAATATACCGAATTTCTTTCTTTCCAACTACGACCGCACCCGGCGGACAGATATCTCCGAGAGTCGCGAGATCGAGGCCGCTCTGATGGTTCGCTACGTAAATCGCGGGACGGATCGCGAGGAGGGGGCGTCCCTCGACTTCGACCCGAATCCCCATGATTTTTTTCGCCCCCCAGCAGTAGACCTGAGCGAAAAGAAAATTATTATTCGTATTCTTCCAGCGGAATATCGCAAGTGAAGTCGCCAGGAGCGAGACCAACATCAGCCAGATCAACATGAAAAAAAGCCGCCCGTAGAATACCGTGAGTTCGAGAATGCGCTTCAAGCGTTCCTCACCTTTCCCGAAGCAAATGCCTGAAGGTACCGCGAAGTAATCGGACGAACCATTTTCTGACTGAACGCCAGACTCGTTTCTGCGAGCCGTTCGAGATTCACTCCCGTTTTTATCCCCATTCCATCGAGCATATAAACCAAATCCTCCGTCGCGAGATTTCCCGTCGCTCCGGGAGCGAATGGACATCCACCGAGACCTCCCGCGGAGGCGTCGAGAATCGTTACCCCGAGTTCGATCGAGCGGAGAGCGTTCGCTAGTGCCGTTCCGCGCGTATCGTGGAAGTGACCCGCGAACCGAGTCTTTTTAGCGGAACGGAGGAGCGGTGTAAAAACTTCCGTCACTCCTTTCGGAGTGGCAACCCCGATCGTATCGCCGATCGATATCTCGAGAATACCGAGAGCGATTAGCTTTTCGACGACCTTAATCGGTTTTGAGGGCGATACCTTACCTTCGAAAGGACATCCGAAGGCGGTCGAAACGTAACCCCGAACCTCGATCTTCGCGCGTTTCGCTTCCGCGACGACGTCCTTAAAGACGGCGAGAGATTCCGAGATCGACATGCCGATATTTCTTTTTGCGAAGGACTCGGTCGCGGCCGTGAATACTGCGATGCCCTTAGCACCCGAATCGATCGCTCTTTCAAGTCCCCGAATGTTCGGTACGAGCGCGAACGCGCGCGCTTTTCCTAGAACTAATTCGCCCTGGTGGACCGCTTCGTATAAGTTCTCGGTATCGGCCATTTGGGGTACTAAATCGGCACGTACGAAGGCGCCCAGTTCGAATCGACGAATTCCGGCCGCGAGAAGTCCCCGCGCAAAAACGAGTTTATCGTCGAGCGAAACTCGGCGCGATTCATTCTGGAGTCCGTCTCGGATGCCGACTTCGAAAATCTCGACGGCCCGTGGGAGGGATAATTTTTTCATTTCTTAAGATCCAGTAGGCGATCGCCCGGAGAAAGTTGCTGACCTTCCTTCACGAGAATTTTTTCCACGGTACCCGTAAACGGAGCCTTCACCGAAAATTCCATTTTCATCGCTTCGAGGAGCATCATCGGTGTACCTTCTTCGATTCGAACTCCCACCTCGACCAGAATCTTCCGAACTTTTCCGGGAAACTGGGCATTTAAATCGAGATCGCTCCCGCCGCTCGCTCCACCGCCACGCGATTCCGCTTCGACCGGACCGTGAAAAAGAAAACCATCCACCGAAAAGGAAAGCTTTCCCCTGGATTCGTGAAGGAAAAATCGCTTACGTTCGACGCCTTTTTCCGTCGTACGGGTACCGATCATCCACCCACCCGGACGCGTCTCGAAACTCCATTCGGAAACGGCCGCCGGAAGTTCTACTTTTTTTCCACTGATCCGAAAGCGTTCTTTAGCCATTCGGGGTCCTCCACGGCGAAGGAAACGATGCGTGTCCCGTACCTAAAAACGAATCTCCGCCGGAAATCGTTCTTCCGATCCCTTTCGCCCGAGCCGAAGCGATGAGCGTTAAGGAGTCGGCCGAAGGGATCGGCGAGAAATCGGCGTAGGCCGCACCGAGGTATCCCGTATGGACATTTCCCGCGATGACGTTCGGATCGTCGGCGAGCGTACGCAGATAATTCTGATTAGTGCCCATCCCGAGAATTACCAATTCGCTGAGGGCGAATCGCATTCGGGCGACGGCCGCCGCACGGGTGGGAGCGTAGACGATGAGCTTCCCGAGCATCGAATCGAAGCTGGTACCGATCGTTTGCCCTTCCTCGATCCCGCTTTCGACTCGTATTCCGGTCCCGGTCGGCCACCGGAGTTTTTCCACGCGTCCGGGAGTCGGCATAAAATTCTGGGAAGGATCCTCGGCGTAGAGGCGCACTTCGATTGCGTGCCCGCGCGGTTCGCCGAGCGGTACGATGGGAAAGGTATTCGGATCGAGCGCGAGTGAAAGCTGCGCGTGGACCAAGTCAGTCCCCGTAACGAGTTCGGTTACCGGGTGTTCGACTTGGAGCCGAGTATTCATTTCGAGGAAAAAGAATTCCCCTTTCGCGTCGACCAGGAATTCGAGCGTTCCGGCGGAGCGGTATTTCGTTTCCTTCACGAGTCGCATCGAAGCCGCGAAGAGGCCCGCCCGCGTTTCCGGAAGAAGGTTCGGAGCCGTCGCCTCTTCCCAGACTTTTTGGTGACGCCGCTGGAGTGAACACTCCCGCTCGAAGAGGTGGATGCCGCCACCCTTCCCATCGCCAAAGACCTGGACTTCGATGTGTCGCGGCTCGAGGACGAGGCGTTCGAGAAATAAAGTTCCGTCGCCAAACGCCGCAATTGCTTCGGCGGAAGCACTTTCGGCGGCAGCATCGACTTCTTCGACGCGGTCTACCCGGCGCATTCCCTTTCCCCCACCACCGGCTGCGGCCTTTAGGAGGAGAGGGAATCCGATCTTAACCGCGATTTCCTTTAACTTCTCCCCCGTCTTCACTTTCGCCCAGGGAAGTGTC
>JANXTV010000152.1 GCA_025352185.1 Oligoflexia bacterium | reverse complement strand
CAAAAGATCCCGACCTTTCTAAGGACGGAAAACAAATCGTGTTCACCGAATCCTCGGAAATGGGTACGGACCTCATTTTAGGACGCTTAACTTACCGAGACGGCCGACTCGTGCTCGAATCAAAGCGAAAAATCGTCGATGCCCCTCCCGGAGACCGCATCTCGAACCCGAAATTCACTCCCGACGAAAAAGGAATCGTATTTAGTTGGAAGGTCGACGGAAATTTAAAGGAGTCACTCCATTATTACGCATTCGACAGAAATTCGGCGAGTCCCCTCTTCGCGGATGAATTTCGGAATCGCTTCCCGGCCTTCGGACCGAAGGGTACGCTCTATTTTGTCTCGGATAAATCCGGGGTCGATAACCTCTATCGCTTTGAATCCGGCGGAAAATCGACCCTCGTGACCAACGTGCTGGGCGGCCTTTGGTTACCTTCTTTCCGTGGGCCCGAACTTTACGCCTCCCACCTCTCGGCCTCCGGATTTTCGATCGCCCAAGTAGAAATTTTTCCGGCGGGGATAGATCCCGAAAAAGTTCGGGTTAAAAATGACGAAACGGTTCCGACGGCACCCGGTAAAGTGAGTGCGAAACCCGGCACCGGGAACTATCCCGTCGAAAACTATTCGGCGCTCGGGACGCTCCTCCCCCGCCAGTGGGCGCCACTCTTCATCGCCGATACGAATACCACCTACGTTGGTGGCGAAATCTTCGGTTATGATAATACCTTTCGTCACCAATACTTTCTTTTTGCGGCCCACGACTCGACCGCAAAATCGAATGACTTCTCGGTCCAATACGAAAACCGAAGTTTCGGACCGACCCTTTCGCTGATCGCATCTAAATTAACGAGTGACGTCGTTTCCCCGAAGAATGCCATCGCCGGGACGATCTTCCCTGGATACACCCAAAAAGCCCGCACGGGAGGAGTACTGAGTTTCCCCTTCCAGGGCACTTCTTCCCGCTTTACCCCCACCGCGACGTTTCTGGTCGAACAGGACTCCTACTACGACCTAGCCGGCGGATCTCCGAGCCTGCTTTTCCGAACGCGAAAGGTCCCGCAACAGGATCTTTCATTCGAATACCGAAATTCACGGAGCTCCCGCTTGGCCGTTTCACCCGAACGCGGAAGCGTTACCCAGATCGGAGTTCGCCGCTACGATCTCGGTGACGAGGACATTTTTAAGGGAATCTTTAAACACACCCAGTACTTTAACCTCGGGGGCCACGCCGTCCTTGCGCCGACCCTGAAAGCGATGAAAGTAGACCGCCGTGATTTTTCTTTTCTCGACGCGAGCGCCCTATCGCGAGGAAAAAGGTCACGTACCTTGAATCCACTCTATACCGATAGTTTCGACGAATTCGCGATTCGCGGGTATCCACTGATTACCTTTTCATCACGGGAAGCGGTCACCCTGTCCGCCGATCTAAAGTTTCCCGTCGCCCAGATATTCCGCGGACTCGGCACGAACCCGCTCTTTTTCAATCAAATGACGATGAACCTCTTTGCGGAAGACACGTATCGGCCTTCATCTTCGGCGAAGTACCAACACCTCCCGTCCGCGGGCGCCGGACTGAAGCTCGGTCTCACCGCTTTACTCTACGTTCCATTTACCTTAGGTGTCGATTATCACTATGGATTCAATCATGACGCTTTTGGCGAAGGGGAGGTCTTCTTTTCGATAACCGCCTCTTCACTTCTCCCCTTTTAAATGGCAGAGAATGTTCAATGGACCACTTTCCTCTATCTCTAAAACCCCTCGCGGGAAAAAAGGCGCTGATTGTCGGCGTCGCGAACGACCGAAGTCTCGCCTGGGCGATCGCGGAACACCTCCACGCCGCGGGCTGTGAACTCGCCTTCACCTATATGGGGGACACGCTCGAACGCCGGGTTCGACCCCTTGCCGAAAGCGTAAGTTCGAAACTCATTCTACCGATGAATGCCCAGAGCGACGCGGAAATGGATTCGGTATTTGCGCGCGTGAAATCCGAATGGAACGGACTCGATTTTTTAATCCACTCGATCGCGTTCGCGAATCGTGAAGATCTCGAAGGCCGCTTCATCGACACGAACCGAGAAGGTTTTCTCCTCTCGATGGACGTGAGCGCCTATTCGCTCGTCGCACTTTCGAAGCGAGCCGAACCCCTGATGGAAGGGCGCGAGGCCGCGATTATTACTCTCTCGTACATCGGCGCCACGCGCGTCGTGCAGAACTATAACGTCATGGGGGTCGCGAAGGCGACACTCGAAGCAACGGTTCGTTACCTCGCAAATGATCTTGGACCGAAGAAGATCCGGGTAAACGCTATTTCGGCCGGTCCGGTAAAGACATTAGCTGCCGCCGGAATTCGTAACTTCCGCGATATGCTCTCAAAGTCCGAAGAGAAAGTTCCCCTCCGCGAAAATATCGAGCAGTCCGACGTCGGTGCGCTCGCAGCCTTCCTTTGCGGCCCGGGTGGCAAACATATTACCGGTACGACGATGATGGTGGATAGCGGCGCCCACATGATGGGAATTTGATGCGCGGTTATACCGAACTTCATCGGCACCTCGACGTTTCGATGCGCCTTTCGACTTTACTCGAACTCGCGCAGGAGCGTGGACTGGTGCCGACGAGTACTTCGCTCGCTGAATTCGAAAAGGAGTTTATTCTCCGCGAACCGATGGAAGATCTTGGGCGGGTACTCGCAAAATTCACTCTCTATCAGCAGGTCCAAGACCGTCCGGACGTGCTTGAGCGAGTCGCTTACGAAGTCGCGTGCGACGCATTCGCCGAAGGGATCCATAAAATCGAGTTTCGCTACTCGCCTGGATTCATCACCGATCTCTCAAAACTTCCCTGGATCGACTCGCTTGACGGGTTCGACGCCGGATTAAAACGCGCCCAAGCCGAAAATCCTGGCCTTAAAACGGGGCTGATTTGTATCGGATCACGTGACTTTGGAATGGCGTCGATCGAGAAGACGATCGAGTTCTACTTAAAACACGATGACCGCTTTATCGGATTTGATCTCGCGGGTGACGAAGCCCTCTACCCGAATTCTCTCTACTGGCACGCCATGAAGCCCGTCGTCGCCAGTGGCGCAAATATTACGATCCACGCGGGCGAAGCCTCCGGACCCGATTCCGTATGGAGCGCGCTCGAAGACCTGGGTGCGAAACGAATTGGACATGGTATCCGTTCGGTTGAAGATCCCGAACTGATGGATTACCTCCGGGAGAAGCAGATCCTCCTCGAAATGTGTCCGACTTCAAACCGGATCACCAGTGCCTGGCCCGATTATTCTACCCATCCCTTCCGTACCTGCTTCGAGTTTGGGATCCCCGTTTCCTTAAATACCGATGATCCGAGCATTTTCGGAAACCGACTCTCGGACGAAATCGGAATTGCCAAGAATTCGATGCGCATGTCCGACGTCCAAATCCGTAAATCGTTTGACGACGCGAACGCTCACTCTTTCATTAACGAGAATTAAGATTTCCGTCGATTGACAGTCTACCGAAAACTCTCCATAAGTAGAGGGTGCTTCTGAGAAAACTTTTCTCCACGTTACGGAAGACCTCCACACTCATCGCGATCGCCGCGGTGCTTTCGCTCGGGTACGAAGCCGTCACCGTCCCGACCCACCACCTCGGACACGCCGTTCAGGCCGCCCATCTCCAAACCGAATCGAGTTCCGCGCAATTAGCGACCGACGGATGCGACCTCTGCCGCGCCTTTTCCTTCCTCGTCTCCTCGGAAACTTTCTTTCCGACTCTCGTTATCGACGCGACGAATTTCGTGCTCGAATCGGTGGCGGTCGGAACTCCACTCGCCGCATCCCGATGCGTCCTCCCTCCCTCCCGTGCTCCGCCGGTTTACGCCGCCTAATTCGCGTCTTAACTACTAAAAACGATTCACGGAGCAATCATGAAACATCCTATTCAAGGGCGGCTTCTAGCCGTCGCACTGTCTTCTTTCCTATTTTACTTTCCGGCCGCGCGCGCGGCCTCGGGGAAAGCATTTAATCCCGATCTCAGCGCTAATTTTCTCGGACTGATCCGGCAGGGAACGGGCATCTCCAACAACCGAAGCAATCCCGACCATAATGGAGTTCGCCTCCAAGAGGCCGAAATCCAACTCAGTTCCGACGTCGACGTCTACTTTAAGGCGGTCGCTCTCTTCTCAGTGAGCCAAACCGACACGACGCCGGCGGCGAATGGGAGTACCGAATACGGTATCGACCCCGAGGAAGTTTACCTCGAGACAATCAGCCTACCGGGGGTTACGATCCGCGCGGGAAAAATGAAGCTCGGCCTCGGAAAACACAACCAACTCCACACCCACGCTTATCCCTTTATCGACGCTCCGCTTTTTCAATCGGCCCTCGTCGGCGACGAGGGTCTAAACGAGACCGCCGTTTCCGCCGCCGTACTCGTCCCGGCGCCATGGTTCTCCGAAATCACCGTGCAGGGATTCACGCCCGGAAATTCCGAACTTTATAGGAGTCGGGAATCTGGAGAAATCGGAGCCCTCGTTCGGTTAAAGAATCTCTGGGATCTATCGGACGATACGACTCTCGAATTCGGCCTCTCCGGAACGCGGGGAAAAAACTCGCTCGAGAAGACCGCCACCGCCTACGGAGGCGACCTCACCGTGAAGTGGCGGCCTTCCGAGGGTGGGAAGTACCGCTCGCTCATCTGGAATTCCGAATACCTCGGAGCGAATCGTAAAGGTCTTACTGATGGTAGCGGAAACGACGTCGCGAAACTCGGTGGCCTAACGACTTACGTTCAGTACCAATTCGCCGAACGGTGGTGGGCCCAGGCCCGCGGTGAGGTTCTCGGACTTCCGAAGCCGACCGAATTCGCACGGGTCACGAAGCAAAGCGCCCTCCTCGCGTTCCTTCCGAGCGAATTCTCCGGACTTCGGCTCCAGTACGACCACACGAAAGCGGACGACCGCGAAAAGTCGGACCATACCGTTTCCTTCCAATACAACATCACGATCGGCGCTCATCCCGCCCACGCCTACTGATTAGAGGAAAAAATGAATTCACTTAAATACTGCCTATTCATTACCTTGCTCAGCGGATCCGCGTCCGCTTCGCTAAACATCGTCACCACCACGACCGATCTTCGGGCCATCGCCGCCGAAGTCGCGGGATCTCTCGCTTCGGTCGAGAGCATCGCGAAAGGAACGCAAGATCCCCACTTCATCGAGGCGAAACCTTCGTTCATGGTGAAAGCAAGTAAAGCCGATCTCATCATCTCGAACGGTCTCGAACTCGAAGTGGGATGGTTGCCGAGTATCCTGAGTGGTTCGCGAAATCCGAAAATTAAGGCCGGTGAAAAGGGAAACCTCGAGATCGGGCCCGCGATTGACCCGCTCGAGGTTCCGACCGGCAAAATCAGTCGGGCCGACGGCGACGTCCATCCCGACGGGAATCCGCATTTCACTCTCGATCCGATACGGGTGGGAAAGGCCGCGCTTCTTATTGGAAAGAAGCTAGGGGAACTCGATCCGCCGAATGCGGCGACCTACGCGAAGAACGCCGACGCTTTAAATGCCCGACTCACGGAAAAAACGAAGGCCTGGATGGCGAGGATCGCGAAAACGGGCGTGAAGAAAGTCATCACTTACCATAAAACGCTCACCTACTTCCTCACCCGCTTCTCGCTCGAAACTCCCGCGATTCTCGAACCGAAGCCCGGCATTCCTCCGACGAGTGGGCACATCATCGAGGTGATCGGCCTGATTAAGACGCAAAAAATTCCGCTGATCCTCGTCGAAAACTACTTCGATCCGACCGTGACGACGAAAATTAAACAGGAAGCTCCCCTGGTCCGGACCGTGACCGTTCCGGTTGCCGTCGACGGTGCTCCGGGAATCACGAAGCTCGACGACCTCTACGAAACTCTCGTTAAATCCATCGAAGGGAAATAAACCGATGTCCGCCACCGTGACCGCACTGCATTTCCTCGCCGCCCCATTCGCGATGTGCCTCATTCTGGCGGGCATCCATTGTTACCTCGGACTCCACGTGCTCGCACGTGGGGTCATTTTCGTCGATCTCAGTCTCGCCCAGGTGGCGGCACTGGGTGCGACGATCGCCGTCTTTCTCGGTTTTGATCACCATTCTCCCGCGACCTACTTTATCTCGCTCGGGAGTACGTTTTGCGCCGCTGCGCTCTTCGCCCTCGCTCGTCGACATGAAAGGATATTTTCTCAGGAAGCCATCATCGGGATTGTCTACGCGCTTGCGTCTGCGGCGGTCGTTCTCACCGTCGATAAAATTGCGCACGGAGCAGAACACATTAAAGATCTTCTCGTCGGGCAGGTTCTCTGGGTCACCTGGCCGGACGTCGCGAAAACCGCGGCGATTTACGGCGTCGTCTCCGTCGTCCACTATATATTCCGCGGTCCGTTACTCGCCGTATCGTTCGGAAAGCACGGAGGGAAGACCGGGGTCTGGGACTTTCTCTTTTACGCGCTCTTTGGGGTGGTGATTACTTCTTCGGTGAGTATGGCGGGTGTGCTGCAAGTCTTCGCGTACCTAATCGTTCCCGCCGTGATGGGTACGCTTCTCTTTAAGACGATACGGGCTCGCCTCCTGTTCGGGTGGATTCTCGGATTCGTTTTAAGCGGCCTGGGTCTGGGCCTGAGTTACGCGTGGGACGTTCCGGCGGGCGCCCTCATCGTCGTTTGCTTCGCTTCGCTTCCGGTTATCTCGCTTTTAGTTCTACCTTTTTTTAGAAAAAACCCCTAAGACCCGTGCCGAAGAATCGGTGTGTGGTGGTGTGTGTCGTTGGTTTTGAGAGAGGAGTGTTGACTCCCGACACGGGTCTTAGGCGGAATCAGCGGACCTCCTGCGGCCGCTGCGGTTACATTCTCCTCGTGCGACCCGATTGTCGCCGAGGGGTGAGCGCGTTTCGACTTACGTTCAGATACGCGGCTCTAACTTACGGGGCTGGCCGATCAGGCTGCCCGAACCTGGTTTCTTCCGCGTTTCTTCGCTTCGTAAAGCGCGTCGTCCGCGGACTTAATTAATTTTTCGCTGTCGTAGCCATCCTTGGCTGCTGAGGACATTCCGATGCTAATCGTGCACTTCCATTGCACTTTTCCTTCCGTCCCTGGAACCGCACCGTACAGTCGCTCAACTCCGCGCCTCATCATCTCGGCTAAGCCGAGGATTTCAGCGTCCGTTCCTTGAACGGCGACAGCGAACTCTTCTCCGCCGTAGCGCCCGGTGAAGCATCGGGGGGATTCGTATTGCTTCACCAGGTTCGCTACGCGTTGGATCACTTCATCGCCCGTTTGGTGTCCGTGCGTATCGTTGATGGCTTTGAAGTGGTCGATATCAATTAAAAGCATTCCGCAGTTTTCGTTGAGCTTCTTGCACTCACCCAGGACCGCGTCCCATTTTTCAAAAAAAGTCTTTCGCCGATAGAGTCCCGATAAGTCATCGGTAGAGGCATCACCCTCGAGCTTCCGGAGAACCTGGAGCACCTGGCTGTAGCTGGTCTCAAGGGCGGTTACTTCACCGTGGAGATGTGAGAGGAGTTGGCGAATGCCCTTCAGATTTGCTGCTAGTTGCTCCTGGTCCATAGGTTCTCCGGATCGCTCGTTGGTTGGTCGTTTGCTGCTCGGCTTTGATGCTGTGACGAAGAGCCCTACGCTTCTCGTCCATCGCTGCCTCACGACTTGATACTATTGCGCGGATGGTGCCAGGTTCTTGACGCGTGAATTCAAGTACTTACAAACCCCGATTCACCCGAAGACTCTGCGTCTTTTCCGACACATGAGGTGGAAAAGTCTCGGTTTCCAGGCAAACTGTTAGGCATGCGCACTCTCCTTCGATCTCTCCCCCTGGTTGCCCTCTTTCTTTCCTCCTGCTCGAGCGTTTCGCTCGACCCGAACCGTTTTATTACCCAAGCCGCAGAGGCAAATCGGGACGAGTCCCGAATAGAAAAATCGCTCCGCATGCTTTGCGATCAGGGCAACGCCGAGTTCTGCGAAAAAGAGGCGCGTATCCTCCTCGAGAACGGTAAGGCGGAACTCGCGAAGGTCGCCGCGGCTCGCGGCTGCGAAAAAGGGCGGAACTCCTCCTGTGCGGTAGAGGGAGATATCCTCCTCGCCGAAGAAAAAATTCCGGAAGCCGTCCAAGTCCTCACTCCCGCTTGCGAATCGAAGTCCGCGCTCGACGGGATCGCGTGTCCGGGCGCGGGCGAAGCTGCGTCGCTCGCGAATGACCCAGTGAAGGCGCTCCGCCTCTGGACCCGCGGGTGCATGCTCGGAAATAAAGTCTCGTGTTATTTCGCGGGGAAGGCTCACCGACTCGCGAACCGCATCTCGGATTCGATCGCGCCCCTGAAGAAAGCGTGCGACGCCGGTGTGCTGGGTTCGTGCTCGGAACTGGGCATCACCCTCGCCCTCGACGGAAAACTCGACCAGGCCGTGGATAAATTCGCCCTCGACTGCGATCGTCGCTCGCACCGCGCTTGCCGCTGGCTTCCATTAATCGAAGAAAAGCTGAAATCGAAGGATCTCGAAAAAACGCTCGATACGGACTGCCGAAAAAATAACTCTCTCGAGGCTTGTTACGATTCGACCGTTCTCCAATTCCTCCGGAAAGGTGGCCGTACGCTGGCGCTCTACCGCTGGAAGGAAAACTGCAAGGCCAACCATAAAATGTCGTGCTGGGAATCGTTTGTGGAAGAAAACGGACTCCGTCCACTCACTCAGATGAATTCGGAACTCGAACGCTATTGCGGCGAAGGAATTCTAGTCGCCTGCTATTTCCGGGCACTAAATTACGCTGAGACGGGTAAGCGGGAGCGAGCGCTCCCCCTCTGGAGTGACGCCTGTACGAAGGGCGAACCGTGGAGCTGCTACCTAGCCTCGGAAGTCGACTTCGTCGGCGAAACCGAAAAGCGGAACTTCCAAGAACGGGCCTGCTCGCTCGGACTGAAGCGCGCGTGTTCGACGGAAGATCCGGCACTGGCCGAAATGAAGGTCGCGAAGGGTGCACCTCTCAATATCGATTTCGGGAAAGCGTGCACGAGCGGAGACGCCGATGCCTGTGCCTACCTCGGCGCAAAAAAGTCGAAAGAATCTCCGCTCGGCATCCAGGACGGTGACGCGAAGGATTTCTTTCGTCGCGCGTGTCTCGCCTCCTCGACCCTCGGGTGCGAGGGACTCGCGCGCGCGAATAAAAACTAGGCTAAATCTGCCGATTGGAGTGGAATCGGGGACGCGTCATTATTAGAAGATGATGATGAGTAATCCTCCGTTTCGCCTCCCGGTCGCGCTAATCGTTCTCCTCCTCACGGGCCTCGCCTCTCCGGCGATCGCCGCCTCCTCGGCCGACCTAAAGGACGTCACCTACTCTATCGAACCGATCATCGGATATGAACTGCAGCGGAAAACGAATCCCGACCGCAGTAAACTCGTCCTGACTTACGGTGCCCGCGTCATCGCCGGCTATAAAATCCTCTCGGCTGAAGGCGAATACACGCAAGGTAAAAGCGATGAAGTCTTCACGAGTCCGGCCGCGGAGATCGAGGAAAAGACCGAGAAATTTCGCGCGGGCCTGCGGTCCACTTATTCACTCGGTTCATTTCTCGATGCTCACCTCCGGGCCGGGGCGGAAGCGCAAAAGAAACACACGAAGACGACTTCCGGAGGTGCAACCACCGAGAGCGATGACCCTTACCACGTCTACCCTTACGTCGGTACGGGGCTCGGGATTCACGTGGCGGACCAGATCTCTCTCGATGCGAGCGTGCTCGCGACCCTGAAGGACATCAACGATCTGAATAAGACGGAATATTCCACGACTCTCGGCGTGAAAATTAACTTCAACGCGAAATAAAAAACCCCCGAAATCGCCAGATGCGGATTCGGGGGTTGGAATTTTTCAGGGTCCCAGTGGTATCAGTTACGGCTACCCTAAACTACGGCCGGGCGGAGCCCGTCCATCCGTAACGGAATAGCCTACTCACTAGTTACGGCGACCCCTAAACTACGGCCGGGCGGAGCCCGTCCATCCGTTTAGGGCTAACCTACTTTCGTGGCTACGCTGCTTGTGCGTAATCTTCTTCGGCTCCGCCGACTTTACGGAAGTCCGCAGCCTTAATCGCATGGCGACGGAGGAGACGGAGGAAGTTCGAACGGTCGAGCATCGCTTCGCGAGCCGCCGCCGAAACGTTTCCGTCGTGGCGAGTGAGGGTATTCACGAGGTATTCCTTTTCGAACGCCTCCACCCACTGCTTCTTCATCTCCATGTAACTGCCGGTCTCGGTCGTACCATTCGTCGCCGGATTCGAATTCGTCGGAGTCGTTCCCGTCCCGGTCGTCGAATTCGTACCCGTATTCGGAGTTCCGCCGCCCTGGACTACCGTGAGGTTTGCCCGGTTCGAAGGGAAACCGATGACTTGGCCCGCTTTTCCGTTTGGAATCGTGAGATTCGACGGCGTAATCGGCGCGGAGCCGACGTGGACGAGCGCGATCCGCTCGATCACGTTTAGCATCTCGCGAACGTTACCCGGCCAGGTATAGTTTTGGATCGCCGTTTCCGCATCGGGAGTGAAGCCCGGGAAATGTTTTCCGCGGGATTCAAAAGCCCGATTCGCGAATTGCTTCGCCATCGGAATGATATCTTCCTTGCGCGTACGGAGCGCCGGAACATCCACGACCACACGCGAGAGACGGTGGTAAAGATCTTCCCGGAAAGCGCCTTTCGACACTTTTTCCTGGAGATTCACGTTCGTGGCAGCGACGACGCGTACATCGGTATCGATGTCACCCGTCCCACCCACGCGGCGAAAGACTTTTTCCTGGAGAACCCGGAGGAGTTTCGCTTGGAGCTTAACGTCCATCTCCCCGATTTCATCGAGAAAGAGCGTGCCACCCTTCGCGATTTCGAAGAGTCCGCGCTTCGTAGTGTTCGCACCCGTAAAAGCTCCCTTTTCGTGACCGAAAAGTTCGCTCTCGAGGAGCTGTTCGTTAAAGTTCGCGCAGTTCACGGCGACCCACGGGCCCTTCGTGCGGCGGGAAGAGTTTTGCACTTGGCGTGCGATCCCTTCCTTACCCGTTCCGCTCTCCCCGAGAATCAGAACCGTCGGCTCTTCGGCATCCGCCCGCGTCGATTCCCTCTTTAAGACGGAGATCCACTCGGTGACTTTCGCCATCGAATCGGACTTCGAAGTGTACCAGTAATTCTCTTCGGTCTTGCCTTCCACGCGTTCGATACGCGCTTCTAAGCGAGCGACTAAATCCGTATTCTCAACCTGGAGCGAATATTCCTGCTGGCACCGTTTTACGGTGTGCACGAAGTCTTCGAGGTCAAAAGGTTTTTCGAGGTAATCCGTAGCGCCGTACTTCACCGACTGGACGGCGGCTTCTTTTTCGCCGTGCCCCGTGATGACGATGTACTTCGTATAGATGTTCTTTTCCTTCAGCGACTTCATCAGCTGAAAGCCATCGCGTCCCGGCATCTTTAAATCGGTGACGACCGTTCCGATCCCGTTTCCGTTCGCACCGAAGGCCTTTTCGGCTTCCTCGGCATTCGCGGCGGTGAGTGTATCGTACCCTTCACGCTCCATACGGGATTTCAGAAGTTTCCGGATCGATTCCTCGTCATCAACAATGAGCACTCTGGTTTTCATTCTCGTTCTCCTTTCAATTACAGTTCTAGAACCACTTAAACTTATGCCAACTCTCTAAAATCTTTAGGGATGCGGACCACGAATACCGTTCCCTTTCCCTCTTCACTCTCGATTTGAATACTGCCGTGAACTTTCGATAAAATTCCGTAACTCAGGCTAAGCCCGAGCCCCATTCCCTTGCCCACTTCCTTCGTGGTGTAGAACGGATTAAAGGCTTTCGTTTTCGTCTTCTCGCTCATTCCGACTCCGTCATCGCGGAATCGAATCTCGACGAACGGTCCTTGCTCCTCGACCGAAATGAAGATCGTGCCCCGACCGCGCCCCGTCGCTTCGATGGCATCGCGAGCGTTCGTCGTAAGGTTAATAAATACTTGTTCAAGCTGGAGAGCATTTCCGTAAACTTGGATCGTCGTCCCGTTCGGCGGGAATTCACGGGAGACTTCGACGCCGCGAGAAGCGAGTTGGCGCGAAACCATTTTAAGTGCCTCTTCGATCGGCAGAGTCACGTCGACCCACTCAAGATCTTCCGTCGACTTGCGCGTGAAGTTCCGAAGGTGCGAAATAATCTTCGCCATCTTATCCGAGGCAGAAATGATTTCCTTTAAACCGATTGAAACTTCGCCTT
>JANXTV010000477.1 GCA_025352185.1 Oligoflexia bacterium | reverse complement strand
GTGGATTCTATCGTCGTCGCAGGATTCGTACTCGGGGATATCCACGCGCGTACCCGAATCGCGATCGAAGGAACGGGGCGAATCATCGGGAACATCGATACTCCGGTGATAAAGATCGAATTCGGTGCTTACGTCGAAGGTGAAACGAAAATGACGAAGAAACCGCGATCGCCTAAAGCAGAGAATTCGCCTGAATTATCCGGACGCGTTTAAACCCTTTTTCCTTTAAACTCGCTTCGATTACTTTAGCATTTCCCGCAATGACGATGACCATTTCGTCGAGGTGAAATGCGTCGTCGATGGCGTTCACCACCGATTCGCGGGTCACCGCGGAAACCTTCGGCATGTACTCATTCAAGTAGTCGGAACTTAACCCGAACGAATACCCGTTTAACCAACGGTTCGCGACGGAACCGAGGGTCGAGACACTGATCGGGTAACCGCCCAGTAGGTAGTCCTTCGATACTTCAATTTCCTGAGCGAGCACATCCCCGGCCTTTAAGAGTCGAAGCTGACGGACCGTTTCGGAAATGAGTTGCCCCGTATTCTGGGCCGCGGTCGCCGACGCGATCGAAAAGAACGCATAATCTTTATAATACGTGAGTCCCGACTGAATCCCGTAAGTAAGTCCAAGGCGATCCCGAACGATTAAATTTAAGCGACTGGTAAAGTACTCGCCCAGCAACGCGTTCGCCACCGCGAGTGCGTAGCGCTTCTCCGATCGGATTCCGGGAATTCGAAAACCGAGACGAACTTGCGCCTGGGGTACTTCGGGTCGGTCCACCACCAGTACTTCGCGTTTTTCGATCTCCATTTTCTTACTTAAAAGAATCGACGTTTTCGGATCGCGGAAGGAGAACGTTCCCGTCCGCGTAACGGCACCCTTCCAGCTGCCAAAAGCGGCGATGATCCGGTCCCGAAAAGTAACGGGGTCGACTCGTCCGACGACCATGAGAATCGCATTTTTAGGGGAAAACTGAGTTCGGTGAAATTCACGAATATCGGCTATTTTCAGTTTATTCAGTTCCGACGTACTTGCGAGGGTCCCGCGTCCGTAAACCGTGCCCCCGAGGAGTGCCTTTCCGAATACGTATCCCGCGAGCGACTCGGCCGAATCCGGGAGGTGCTTCCACGCCTCGGCGACTTTTACTTTTTCTTTTTGAAACTCGGCTTCGTTAAAGTTGGGCTTGAGGGCCATCCACGAAATGACGTCGAGGAGTTCGTTCGCATCCTGGGCGAGACCGTGCATCCCGAGGGTAATACTTTCCTCGTCGCTGTTAGAAAAACCAGTCGCACCGAGACTTTCGATTTTCGCCGAGAATGCCTGCTCGGTTAGGCCATTTGCTCCGCGCTCGAGCATTCGGGATAGAAGTTCAACCGTTCCCGACTTGCCCGCGGGATCGTTCTTCGTACCCGTCCGGACGAGCATTCCGAGGTCCACGAGCGGAAGTCTTTCGTCGATAAACCACGCAATTTTAAGGCCGTTCGGTAGCGTTTCGACCTTCGGCAGGGGGAGGTGAAAATCGAGGACGGGCATTCCCACCGCAAGGCTCGGGCCCATCGTAAGGAGTCCTAAAGTGATCCCGACCGAGAAGAAAAGTTTCGTGCAGGATTTCATTGGGTAGCCCTCCCCGTAGTTGGGACCATCGTGACAACATTCTTTTTCTCAGGGGTAAGATAGTTCTTCGCGACTCGAATAATATCGGCGTTGGTCACTCGGGAGTATTTTGTGAGGTCTTCTTTGAAACGCATGGGATCCCCAAAGATCGCATCGACCGTACCGATTAAATTCGCCAGACCCTGCCCCGTGCGCACGCTGTCCACGGTTTGTACGGTTAACTGACGAACGGCATTTCGAATTTCTCGTTCCGTAACTCCGTTCGACTGGATTTCCTTAATCATCGACTCAAATCCATTTTCAAATTCGGATGCCGAGTGCCCGGCCCGGAGCGTGGCGCTCGCGAGGAAGACGCCGGGGAAAAGTGGAGTGTAGTTTACCCCCCCTATTCCACTCGCAATTCTATTTTCTTCGACCAATTGGCGATGAGTACGCGAGGAAGATCCCACGAACAGAATGTTCGAAAGAACATCGAGTGCATAAGTGTCCGATTCGGCGGCACTCGTCGACGGATAGGCGATCGTGATTTTCTCTGTCGCAATCTGGTCCTGGAGCTCAACTCTGCGCGCTTCGCTCTGGACCGCTTCCCGCGGAATGTTTCTCGGTTTTCGGGGAGTACCCGGAATTCCGCCGTAGGCCTTCTCGATCATTGAGAACACGGAGTCCGCTTTAACGTCACCGACGACGACGACCGTAACATTCCCCGGCTGATAATTTGCCTTAAAGAAAGTCGTGAGGTCGGTTACCTCCATGCGCTTTAAATCTTCCTCGTAGCCGATCACCGGGGCGCGGTACGGATGGGATTTAAACACGAGGGACCAGACAGCTTCTTGCATTCTTCCGTCGGGAGAGTTCTCCGTTCGAAGTTTTCGCTCTTCGAATACCACGTGCCGTTCGGTATAAAGGGTCTCGGCGTCGATCTTTAGATTTGCGAGGCGATCCGCTTCGAGCGAAATCGCTACGGGGAGGAGCGGCGGTACCATGGTTTCGTAGAAAACCGTGTAGTCGCGGGTAGTGAACGCATTTACGACGGCGCCCCGGGATTCGAGTTGATTAAAAAAGGCACGCGGCCCGTATTTTTCGGAGTCTTTAAACATCAGGTGCTCGAAAAGGTGGGCGATCCCACTGAGTCCGAAACTTTCGTCTACCGAGCCCACGTTTACCCAGGTTTGGTAGGAAACGACCGGAACGGTCGAGTCTTGGACGATGAGAACTTTAAGTCCATTCGGTAATCGGCGTTCGAGGAGCGGGAACCGCAGTCCCAGCTTTGCGAATTCGGGAGATTCAAAAGATTCCGGACTCGACGCGACCGAGCCCACGGGAGTTTTTGGTGAACTTGCGCAACCGGCGAGGGTCACTCCTGCAAAAAAGACGACGAGTGCCACTCTCATTTGATCCATCCGTTTTTCTGATACCACTTTACCGCGTCCCGCACGCCCTCCTCGAGAGTCGTCCGGGGTCGCCAAGTCGTTTTCGTCATGAGTTTTAAATTACTACAGGTCCAGTAATCCGCGGTGATTTCGTTTACCTTATCGGAATTCAGTAAAGTCGCCTTCCCGAGGATTTTTCCAGAGAGTTCAGAAAGAAAAGCGGCTCCCTTTAAAACGACGAGCGGAATTTTTAAGTTTACCGTCTTCACGCCGAGGGCGTCGGCCATGGATTTCATCAGTCGAGAAGCGGAAATCTCCTCGCCGGAGGAAATATAGAAACGATCTCCGTGCTCGACTCGCGCGGCTTCCACCGTACCGAGCGCAATGATCGCCTCGACGAGATCCCTCGAATGGATAACCGAATAATATTTTTCTCCGTCGGGAGTCGCGGTCGCAAATCGGGGGATCACCCGCTTTGCGACGGTTTTAATCAGAACGAGCGTCGCTTGATCCTTCGGACCATAAACCATCGGCGGCCGAAGGATTAACGGGAGGAATGATTTTGAATGGGCGAGGAGTTCCAGTTCTCCGCCGCGTTTGCTTTCGCCGTACGCCGAAATCGGAGCATCGGTCTCTTTTTCATTTCGGGGTTTTCCCGATAACGAAGGTCCACCCGCCGCCAACGACGAAACGTAAACGAAACGCGAAATTCGGGATCCGTTCGCGTTCGCAGTTTCTACCGCCCGGGCGAGCGCTCCGGTACTTTCACTATTCGATCTAAAATATTCGGTGCGGTTCACCGCGGAGATCGAACCGGCAAGGTGGAAGACGATATCGACTCCGCTCACCGCCGGCAGGAGACTCTCGGGATTCCCGATATCGCCTTCGACCCGCTCGTACTCCAGTCCCGCAAGATTCTTATCGGACGAAGTTTTACGCATCAGCACACGGACGGAAATCCCGCGCCTCGTCAGAGCCTCGATCAACGTACTTCCAATAAACCCGCTTCCGCCGGTCACAAGTGCTTTCATCTCGATTTTCCAGCTAAACCCGCTACCTTACATGAGTCAACGAGTAGAAAATGGCGAAACGAAAAAGCACCGTAAAAAAAGAGTCGTGGCAGCTGACGATCCTGGGCTGTGGAACCTCGAGTGGAGTTCCGCTGCTCTTCTGCACTTGCGTGGTCTGCCGCTCCCGTGACCCGAAAAATCACCGGCTCCGGACCTCTGCCTGGCTCCAAATTCGGGGGAAAAGTATCCTCATCGATACGTCGACCGACCTACGCCAGCAGGCGCTAAAGCAGCGAATTCCTCGCGTCGATGCCATCCTCTATACCCACCCTCACGCCGATCACGTTTCCGGAATTGACGAGATCCGGTCGTTTAACTTTATCCAGCGCGAGCGAATCCCGGCTTACGGGAATGCGTGGACCTGCGAGGATCTGCGGTCCCGTTTTCCGTATATCTTTAATCCCGCGCCGAAGGGCGAAGGGGGTGGAATTCCACAAATCGATCTCCATCTATTCGACGCGGGCTCGAAATCATTCTCGGCGGCCGGACTCGAGGTCATTCCTGTCGCCCTGAGCCACGGGAGCCAGGAATGCGTGGGATATCGTATCGACGGGGTCGGATACGTTACGGACTGCAGTACCATTCCCGAATCGTCGTTAAAAAAACTCGAGAACCTTGATTGTCTCGTTCTCGACTGCCTACGCATCGCGCCGCACGGCACTCATCTAAATTTAGAGCGAGCCCTCGAGATCGCCGCTCACCTTCGCCCTAAAAAAACGGTACTGACCCACTTAGGGCATGATTTCGAATATAAAAAGTGGTCAAAAAAACTACCGAAAGGGGTCGTCCTCGGTTTCGACGGACTCACCCTGCGCGGAGAAAAGAGAACCCCATGATCGTCGGCGTCCCTAAGGAAATTAAGAATAAAGAAAATCGCGTGGGCATGGTCATCGCGGGAGTTCGCGCCCTCACCACGGCCGGACATAAAGTTCTCATCCAGAAGAACGCGGGCCTCGGTGCCGGAATTTCCGACGAAGATTACCGAAAAGCGGGAGCGTCGATCCTCGAAACCGGCAAAGAAATTTACGATAAATCCGAGATGATCGTGAAGGTAAAGGAACCCCTGCCGGAGGAGTATCCCCTCCTGCGTGAAGGACAGATCCTCTATACTTACCTCCACCTCGCGGCGGATGAACGCCTAACGAAGGCCCTCATGGACCGAAAAATCGTGGGAATTGCCTACGAAACAATCCAACCCGCCGATGGATCGCTCCCGCTCCTCGCGCCGATGTCGGCCGTCGCGGGACGCATGGCGACCCAAATCGGCGCCTCGTACCTACAGCATGACCACGGCGGAAAAGGAATGCTCTTAGGCGGAGTGACCGGAGTCGATCGCGCAAGCGTCGTCGTCCTCGGCGGCGGAGTCGTCGGAATTAATGCCGCGAAAATGGCCGTGGGCCTCGGCGCGAAAGTCACGATCTTCGATACGAACATGCCGCGTTTAGATTATCTCGCCGACGTCTTCGGAAACGAACTCACTACGCTTTACTCGAACTCCGAGCAAATCGAGCGCGCGGTGATCGGAGCCGATCTTGTGATTGGCGCGGTACTCGTGCCGGGTGCGAAAGCGCCGAAACTCGTAAACCGGGATATGGTTTCGCGGATGCAGCCGGGTGGAGTGATTGTCGACGTGGCCGTGGACCAAGGGGGCTCGGTCGAGACCTGCCGTCCGACGTCGCACGAACACCCGACCTACGCCGTGGATGGCGTGATCCATTACGCCGTTCCGAACATGCCGGGGGCGGTGCCGCGGACCTCAACCTACGCACTCACAAACGTCACCCTAAAGTATGCGACGATGATCGCAAATTTAGGCTGGAGAGAGGCAGTGGCAAAGGATCCAGCGCTTTATAAAGGGGTGAATATCTGCCTCGGAAAATGCGTTTATAAGACGGTGGCGGACGACCTCGGACTCCCGTACGAGGCCCTAAAAATCTAGCGGAGCGTTAACCGTATTGTTTACGCGGAAGACTGCTGGCAAACTAGACCGTAGATGTCAGATGCAGCAGCGAGCGGCGACGATAAAGAAGCGAAACCGAAAAAATCGATTCCGATCGGTTTACTCCTCGGTCTTTTAAATTCGCTCGCCCTCTTAGGCGTACTCGGAGTCGTGGCCTATACGCAGATGATTTATAAGCGGCCGAAGATCACCGAAGCGGTCGAACGGGAAAAAATCGCCCAAGAGTTTTCAAAAAAACCGGAAGATATGAAACGCACCATCGTTTCGTTCGACCCGATTCAGGCAAATTTAAAACCCTCTCCGATCGGCGTCCAAGTCCCGGGCGGTCCGCCCCAGCAGATGAAGGCCCACTTCATCACGATGACCTTAGCGCTTGAACTCATCGATTCCGAGTTCGAAGCAACGACGAAGGGTCTACTCCCGAAGTTCCTCGATAAACTCCTGCGTGAGCTCGGCGGGACCACCGTCGATGCGCTTTCTTCCGTTCAGGGGCGCTACCTCCTGCGGTCGAAGATCGCGGGCCTGATGAATGACCTCATTCGTGAGGAGAAGAAGCTGCCTCCGTCTTCGACTCCGGTGGTGGCTAATGTTTACTTCTCTGATTTCGTGGTGCAGTGACCGTCCCTTTTGTGGGGGCGGCAGAAATTCAGGACGGCTCACCAGGCTTCCTGCCTCTTCGCTCCGCTCGCCATCCATGGCTGAGCGAATTCGCGTCCTGAATCCCTGCCGCCATACGCAAAAGGGCCGGTCATCCCGTAGCGCTTGATTCGGAGAAGTGAAGCAGCGGCGAAAAACGAAACGGTGGTTCCCGCTTCGTTCGGCGCGCGATCCACCGTTTCGCGGCGGATTCATTTTCACCCTACGGCGAAGGATCGAGGGTATGCTAATTGGATCAGGCATAGACTTCGAGGCCACGAAGGCCGAGAAGGTCCGACAGCCCTAAAGGGCTGCGAAGCACAGGAGGTGCTTCGAGGATGCCCGGTGAGCCAAATATTTCTTCTTAATCCGCTCTTGAAAATGGACCCCCGAACCCAGGGATCCCGCTCTCGAGTCGCGACTTAGAAACGCACGCCGATCGAAGCCTGGATCCCGAGGACAGACTTTAACTCATTATCCGACGCCCCGTTCACGAACTTCGGGTAATCGCCTTGGACGAGGAGCCCGGTATCGAGCGCAAACGTCGTGAATTCATCCCAGTGGAGCGCGACTCCTAAGTCGAACTCAGTTCCGATCGAAGCGCCCTGATTTTTCACGGCGGCGACGGAGCTGTACGCACGGTCGCGGCTGTTGAAAAAGAGCTGTCCGGTTTCGGCCGTACGATCGGCAGTCGCGGTGATAAACGATCCGGTGAACTTCCACTTATCGGCCGAAAGGGTCGCTCCCGCCATCAGGTAGCGCGCGTTCGTGATCGGATTATCGTAAATCGATTTTACGGTACCGGCCGTGTTCGGATTATTATTACCGGCGAAATTCGCGAAGTTATAATTAAACATGAGAAGACCTAAGCGGTAGTTCGGGTGGAACATCACCATCGTCCATTTTTCAGGATTCGAAGATGGACTATTCGGCTGGCCGGGTACTTTTCCGGCTTTCGCGAAAAAATTCCAGGAATCGTTCGCGCGGTATTTTAATTCGACCGCGAGGGCGAACGCTTTATACGTACGGCCGATCAGGTCGCCGTTAAAAATCGGAGCTTCGATACCGAAGTCGAATTTTCCGACTTTCTTCTTTCCGTAGATATCCCAAATCGTGACGTTCATTCCGCCGACGCCCGGAGTACCGGCGGTACCGCCATTATAGTTAATCCACACGGAGTCCGACTGGGCATCCGCGATTCGGCGGACGAAATTCACGCCGCCTTCGAAATCTTCGTCCGGGTTTTCGTAGCGCAGGCCGAGCGAAAACTCGGAAAGGGTGTAACCGCTTCCGCCCGCCGCATTCCCGTAGTTATATTTCGTGTGCGCCGGAATGACCGCGAAGTTTCCGAACTTCGAAATCATGCGGAAGGTATCGCCCGTCGACTGATAGCGATCGAATACGCCGTCGCCCGAGTTATGGATGAGGCCGAGTCCCCAGTGAATCGGCGCGCGGCCGACTTGGAAGGTCCCGAGGTCCGTGAGGAACTCCGCCCAGAACCGCTGCGCCGAAATCGACGAGCCGCCGCTAAAGGTCGAGTTATAGTAGCGCTGGTCGGAGCGCGAAGATCCGGGATAATCCGAACCGTAAAAACCGGTGACGGGATTTCCCAGCCACCATTCCGATTTAATCGCGACGTTATCGTTTACGATCAGCTTCGGACGCAGGCGGAGAAAGAGGGTTTGGAAGCGGGCGTCTTTACTCCCCACCTGATTCACTTCGTATCCGCCCTGGCCGGTCGTCACGTTCGCTTCCGGCGCGTAGTTATTAATCATGACCGCTTCGGCGCGGAACTGTCCCGACCAGTCGAGATCCATCGCGGAGGCCGTGGTGGGCACGGCGAAGGGAATCAGGGCTAACGCGATCGGGAAAAAACGCATCGTAAAACGGGCAGAGATTTTCATCGGATTTCCTCTAAATCTAGGTAATGAATGGAGTTGTATAGAGTCGGTTTAGAACCGTCAACCTTAAGCGGCTAGGTGAGTCCCTCTTCATGGAATTTAAACGCAGCGCAGTATCCTCCGTTCGTGACTTCGCGAAAAAATACCGAAAAGTCCTCTGGACCCTCACGGGAGTTTTCGTCGTCCTCCTCATCGGCTTCGGCTTCACGCTGAACGCCGCATTTAAGCAGCTCGAAACGGCTTTCAATCACGAAAATGAATTCGTTCCGACGCGCCTCTTCTCCGATGTTTCCCGAATTGTCGCGCCGATCGGAAAGGCAAAACTCCTGAAGCGTCTAAAGATTCTAGGCTATACCCCCGCACCGGCCGACGGCGGAGCCCTCTCGATTTCGCTTCACCCACTCGACTATCCGGTCGATGCCCTCCTCCCGCCCGATCATCCGACGCGCACGCTCGCGGGAAAGACGGTGCGATTCGTATTCGACGAAGAGAAGAAATCGTCCGTGCTGCGCATCGAGCGCGAAAAAGACGGCGGTTGGGAAGAGATTCCCGAGCTCTATTTAGAACCCGAGATCATCGCGACCCTCTCGCGGGCGGACCCTGACGGAAAACGCGAAATCCGTCGCCTCATGAAATTCGAAGATATCCCGGCGCCGGTTTGGCAAGCAATTATCTCGATCGAGGATCCCCGCTTCCTCGAACACGTCGGACTCGATCCCCGGGGGATTGCCCGTGCGCTCTGGGTAAATCTGAGAAGCGCGAAGCTCGCGCAAGGCGGCTCCACGATCACCGCACAGCTCGTGAAAAATCTGATGGCGCGTCGGACGCGTAACCTCGCCCTTAAATTCAACGAACTTTTCCTATCGCTCCTCCTCGAAATGAAAACCTCGAAGGAAGCGATTCTCGAACGCTACCTAAACGAAGTTTACCTGGGACAGGTCGGCTCCTACGAAGTCCACGGCGTGGCCGAAGGCGCGAAGCTCTTTTACGGAAAAGAACTGAGCGAACTCCACCTGGGCGAAATTGCGCTGATGGCCGGACTGATCCGAGGCCCCGGATTTTATTCCCCGTACCGATTTCGCGAACGGGCGACCGATCGGCAGAAACT
>JANXTV010000408.1 GCA_025352185.1 Oligoflexia bacterium | reverse complement strand
GCCGACGTGCCCAATCCACGCCTTCGGGTGTGCGCCCGATCCCGGTAGATCAAAGTAGAGACTCGTGGCCGTCGTGCCCATGCCTTCGAGGTCCGTCTCTTTCCGAGAGCGTTCCATAATTCGTTGGTTCGCGCTTTTCGCGGCGTCTCCCAGGGCATTCCCCGGAGTTTTTCCGCCGCTAAATGATTTTAAAAAAGTTTCGTGAATGGCTTCGACCGCCATTTTCGAGGCGACTTCTCCCCCGCGGTGCCCGCCCATCCCGTCGGCGACGACGAAGAGTCGCGCTTCGGGAAACGACCCTCCCGAATCCTGGTTGTTCGCCCGACGTCGCCCGATGTCAGTCATCAGAACCGCTTCGACGGCAGCAGGATCAAGTTCGGCTGGATTCTTTTTTTCACCGCTCATGATTCACCTCCGTTTTTTCCCAACCTCTAGTCTCCACTCACGGCGAGTTCCGGAAGGAGGAGCGACGGCGCGCCTACCGTTCCGAAGAACCGAAGGTCACTCCCGAGTGCTTTCACGTCGCGGAGGAGGTGGAGGATATTTCCGGCGACGGCGAACCCTTTCACCGGATTTGCGAGTTTCCCGTTCTTAATGAGGATACCACTCGCACCGAGAGAGAAATTTCCGGTGACGGAGTTCGCAGTGTGCACGCCCATGAGATTCGTAATCATAATCCCGTCGCCGACGTCGCGGATGAGTTCCGCCAGCGACCTCTGTCCGGGCCTTAAATAAACGTTCGTCGTCGAAATCATCGGGGGGGATTTAATGGAGCGCGAGGAATTTCCCGTGGCCGGGAGTTTAAATCGTTTCGCGTATTTCCGGTCCAGCAGCATCGACTGGAATACTCCCGATTTCACCAGTTCGGTCGCCTGCGAGGCGGTGCCTTCGGCGTCGAAGGGTCGAGTCGCAAGTCCGCCGGCGAGAAGGCCATCATCGAGGATGTCGACGAAATCGGCGAAAATCTTTTCCCGGTGTTTTCCCTGAAGGAGGCTCTTTCCCTTTTCGATTTCTTCGCCCGAAAAACTCGAGGTGAGGAAATCGATTAAATCCGATACGACGTCATTCCGAATGACCGCCGGACACTTCATGGATTTCGGTTTCGTGGCGCCGAGAAGCTCGGTCGCGGACTCGGCGCCGGAGCGCGCGCAAAACTCGACGTCGACTTTATTTAGGAAGTTCGAAAAAACATATTCATAGCCCATCTGGGCATCGCCGGCGGCGTCTTCGGCCTTACATGCGATCGAGGACGAAAACACCGTCCCGCGATTCCGGAGGATGACTCCTTCGTGACTCACGAGGAGGGATTCTCCGACTGACTCCGAGAAAGAAGCGCTACGGACCGTCTTGATTCGCGAGTCCGTTTCGCGGCAGAGCCTCTCGAGACGCATCGCCTGGGCGATTTTATCTTCCACTTTTACGCGGAGTCCGGCTTCGTCGTAACGGCTTTCCATCGATGCCTGAAGTCTTATAATATTCGGATCGAACCCGCCGAGTTGAATATCGGCTTCTTCGGGCATCACTTCCGAGACCTGCAGTGCGGATTCGACGGCCCGGGTAATGGCATTTTCCTCAAGCGAAGTCGTGAAACTAAAGCCGACACGATTTTGACGCTTGAGCCGAACGGAGAGGCCCACGTCCTCGGCCCGGGTGAGCGCTTCGATCTTCTGGTCCTTGGAATCGATCTTAGTGGCAGATGAGCGGTTCAAATAGAGCTCATACTGGTCGGGCTTTACCCGTTCGAGCTCTTTACGAGCGTGAGTGAGGGCCTTTTCCAGGGCTTGATCGAGCGCTGCGTCCATTCCTTGTCCGGGCATGCGAACAGCGTAACTTTACAAGTCCCTGACTGCAAAGCTAAAATCAGGGGAAGGAGTCGCCAGAAGGACCTGGGCGGCCACGAACCGAAAGAGAGACCCCGCTGATGAGTACATCTTCCATGGACTGGGAAAAAATCTTAAGTGACAAACGCGTGGTGGAAGATTTCCGTCACCAATCTTGGGAAGGAACTTTTTACCAATATCTCGATCAGGTAAAGCAGAATCCAGCAATTGCGCGAAACTCATTCCAGCGAATGTACGACATGATCATGACGTACGGTTCTACGAATTATCAGGAATATAAAAAGAACATCACGCGCTACCAATTCTTCGATGATCCTATCGAGCACGGAAAAGACGGTGTTTTCGGCCTCGACGTGCAGTTAATGAAGCTCGTGAACTTCTTTAAGTCGGCGGCGCTCGGATACGGCACCGAAAAACGCGTTCTCCTTCTACACGGTCCGGTGGGTTCGGCGAAGTCGACGATCGCGCGACTGCTTAAAAAAGGAATCGAGAACTATTCCCGCACCGATGCGGGGGCGATGTACACGTTTAAGTGGGTCGATCCGGAAGGGAAGTTCGGCGACATTCTCGGGAATATGAAAGAAGTGATGTCCCCGATGCACGAAGAGCCCTTAAAGCTCATCCCCGAGGAACTCCGCGCTAAAACGATCGAAGAGTTAAACCGCGGAAATAAATCTCCCTACCGCGTGACGATCTCCGGTGACTTAGATCCGGCGTCTCGCTTTTTCTTCCGCGAATTTCTGAAGCGCTACAACGGCGACTGGACGAAAGTGCTAAACCACATCCGGATTCAGCGGCTCGTCCTTTCCGAGAAGGACCGCATCGGGATCGGCACGTTCCAGCCGAAAGACGAAAAAAACCAGGACTCGACCGAACTCACCGGGGATATTAACTACCGGAAGATCGCCGAATACGGCTCGGATTCCGATCCGCGCGCGTTTAACTTCGACGGGGAGTTTAACGTCGGTAATCGCGGGGTCGTGGAATTTATCGAGGTTTTAAAGCTCGACGTCGCGTTCCTCTACGACTTACTGACGGCTTCGCAGGAACATAAAATTAAACCGAAGAAGTTCGCGCAGGTCGATATCGATCTCGTGATCATCGGACATACGAACGAACCCGAATTCCGGAAGCTCCAGAATAACGAATTCATGGAAGCGCTCCGCGACCGTACGGTGAAAATCGACGTGCCGTACATCACGAAGCTGAAGGAAGAGATTAAGATCTATCAGAAGGATTTTAATCCGAATCGGATCCGCGGAAAATCGATCGCTCCGCACACGATCGAAGTCGCCGCGATGTGGGCCGTACTTTCTCGCCTTGAAATTCCGAAGAAAGCTAATCTCTCGATGCTTCAGAAGATGAAGCTCTACGACGGGAAGACCCTCTCCGGATGGACCGAAGACAACGTGAAGGAGCTCCGAAAAGACGCCGTTCGCGAGGGCCTGGACGGAATTTCGCCGCGATATGTCCAAGATAA
>JANXTV010000371.1 GCA_025352185.1 Oligoflexia bacterium | reverse complement strand
TCTTCGCCGCACGTAAACTGCTTCGCTGGTAAGGTAAGGAAAGGCCATGACTAAAATCGCCGTGATCGGAAGCGGGATCGCCGGCATGACGGCGGCCCACTTGCTCTCGAGAAAAAATGAAGTCCACCTCTTCGAGTCGGGACCGGAACTGGGCGGGCACACCGCGACAAAAGATGTCACCGTCGCCTCGGGACGCTACGCCGTCGATACGGGATTTATCGTGTTTAACGACTGGACCTACCCGAATTTTATCAAGCTCATGACGTCCCTCGGCGTTCGCTGGAAGGATACGGAGATGAGTTTCTCCGTAAAGAACGCGAAGAACGGACTCGAGTATAACGGCGCAAGCTTCGGTCACCTCTTCGCCCAGAAGCGGAATCTCGTTCGACCGAGTTTCTACCGGATGTTACTCGAGATCATGCGGTTTAACCGCGAATCCCTCGAACTCCTCGAACGTCCAGATGACCTGACGACCCTATCGGACTACCTCCGAAAAAACCGCTATTCGGCCGCGTTCGCCGAGAATTATATTCTGGCGATGGGCGCCGCCGTCTGGTCCGCTAGCCTCGATCAGATGCGCGCCTTTCCCGCCCAGTTCTTCGTCCGGTTCTTTAAAAACCACGGGATGCTTTCGGTGAATGAGCGCCCGGTTTGGAAAGTGATCGAGGGCGGTTCTCGATCGTACATCGCGCCGCTGACCGCCTGCTTAGGAAACCGAATTCACCTCTCTACGCCGATTGAGGGAGTGGTCCGCACGGGCGGGGAAAATGCGACAAGCGTCTGCATTACGACGGGGGGTGAGAATCCGAGATCCGAGATTTTTGATCACGTCGTTTTCGCCTGCCACAGCGACACCGTAAAGAGGATACTGAAGGACGCGTCGCCGCTTGAGCACGAGGTCTTCGACGAACTCGACTACCAACCGAATGAAGTGGTCTTGCACACCGATACTTCGGTTCTACCGAAAATAAAGAAAACTTGGGCCGCGTGGAACTATTTCGTCCCGAAACGGGAGGGCGACCGGGTCGCGGTCACCTACCACATGAATATCCTCCAACGTTTCGAGTCTCCCGAAAATTTTCTCGTGAGCTTAAACATGGGTTCCGAGATCGATCCCTCGAAAGTACTCGGGCGCTGGGTCTACGATCACCCGAAGTTTACCGTCGGGGCGGTCGCGTCCCAGAAACGGTGGGCCGAAATCAGCGGGCTAAAAACCCGCACCCATTTCGCGGGCGCCTATTGGTCTTACGGATTCCATGAAGACGGCGTAAACTCAGGCCTGCGGGTCGCCGCGACTTTTGGGGAAAAACTTTAACCCGGAATCGACTATGGAAATCGCGAGCAAAATCTACCGAGGAAAAGTTCGCCACCGCCGGTTTAGTCCGAAGCACCGGGAGTTTTCGCATTCGGTCTGTTATTTTTATTTGGACACCGCGGAGATTCCTGGCCTTTTTTCTCGCCGAGGTTTTTTTTCCTGGAAACCGTTCTCACTCTTCGGATTTCGTCGGAAGGCTTACCTCGGGCCGACCGACCTACCCCTCGACGAAGCCGTAAGGCGTAAAGTCGAAGTCGATCTCGGCTTTCGCCCCGAGGGCCCCGTGCGCGTCCTTTCCCAGATCGCTTACCTCGAGTTCGCGTTTAACCCCGTCTCGTTCTATTACTGCTTCGATGCGGGTGGCGAGAACCTGACGGCGATCGTGGCGGAAATTACGAACACTCCCTGGAACGAGCGGCATGCGTACGTTCTCGACTGCCGCCCCGAAAAAAATCTCGGTAAGCGCGGAGAAAACACGTTCGAGTTTGAAAAAGTTTTTCACGTTTCCCCCTTTCTTCCGATGGAGATGGGATACCGATGGGGCTTCTCCCCGCCCGGAAAGAAGCTTTCGATCCACATGGAAAATCGAAATCGCGGCACCGGGGCGGATGTCCCATTCGGCGGCGAAGGACCGGTCATTTTTGACGCTACCCTCACGATGGACGCCACCGCGTGGTCGAGTGCCGCCCTCATCCAGGGTCTCCTATCCCAGCCATTCATGACGTTTAAAACCTTGCTCTGGATCTATGTCCACGCGGCCCTAATGTGGCTGCGTCGGTTTAAAGTTTTTACGCACCCGGCGAAACTTCTCGAGGCTTCCGAACGTAATACTGAGTAGACCTTAACTCTAACGAGGACCGTTTATGAAATCCGTCATCGCGATTCCGAGACCCACCCGCCTCTTCGCTACCCGATCGGTCGATTCATTCTGCCGGAAGAAGCTCTACGAAAAGCTGGCCCTGATACGGGAAGGTTCGATCGAGATGATTTCCCCCGATGGGGAACGATCTCACTTCGGAGACGTGGCCGCCCCGTCGCACCTTCGGTCGAGCGTCACGATCCGGGCCTCGCGGGCCTACTCGCGAATCGCCCTCGGAGGAAGTGTCGGGACTGGCGAAAGTTACGTCGACGGGGACTGGGACTGTACAAACCTCGTGGCCCTCGTCCGCACGTTTGTCTTAAACCGTGAAGTTTTAAACGACCTTGATAGCGGCACGGGTGCCTTTTTCCAGCCGCTCCAAAAATTCCTCCATCACCTGCGCGCGAATAGCGAAGGTCAGGCTAGGAAAAATATCCAGGCGCACTACGACCTTGGAAACGATTTCTTTTCCCTCTTTCTCGATGAAACTTGGATGTATAGCTCCGGTTTCTTTAAAAACGCTTCCTCTACACTCCGCGAAGCGCAGGTCGAGAAAAACGACCGCATCTGCCGCCGTCTGAATTTAAATTCCTCCCACCACCTCCTTGAAATCGGAACGGGTTGGGGCGGTTTCGCGATCCACGCCGTGAAGAATTACGGATGCCACGTGACGACGACCACGATCTCGAAGGAGCAGTTCGAATTCGCCGCCGCGCGGGTAAAAGAAGAGGGCCTCGAAGATAAAATCACCCTGCTCTTTCAGGATTACCGGACCCTCGAAGGAAAATACGACCGCCTCGTCTCGATCGAGATGGTCGAAGCGGTCGGGGTAAAGTTCCTCGATACCTATTTTGAAAAGTGTTCGTCACTTCTGAAACCGGACGGCGTGATGGGCCTCCAGGGAATTCTCATCCAAGATCAGTTCTTCGAACAAGCCGCGCGTTCCGTAGACTTCATCCAGACCCATATCTTTCCGGGTTCCGCGATTCCATCCGTCGCGCGAATCACCGATGCGATTAAGAACCATACCGATATGCGACTCGAACACCTCGAGGATTTCGGTCTCCACTATGCCCGCACGCTGAATGCCTGGGCGAAAAATCTCGACCGGAATCAGTCGGAAATCGCCCGCATGGGTTATCCTGACTCCCTTCGTCGCCTCTGGAACTATTATTTTGCTTACTGTGAAGGCGGGTTCGAAGAGCGCCAGATCAGCGTCGGCCAATTCTTTTTCACGAAACCCCGTTTCCGCGGAGAACTCAACGCCGTATCAAATGGAGTCATCGGATGAATTCCGCCACGAAATCATTCACGGATCGTTTTACCGGCTCCTTTATCGATCTCGCCGAACGAGGACTCGTCCCGGACTTCGTCCTCCGGGCCGGCATTCGGAAACTCTGCGCGACTCGCCTCCGGGAACTCACCGGCCCGACGCCCGACGCGGAGAAAAAAAGACTCCAGACATACGTCGACGGGTTAAGACGGGCGCCGATCGCCGTCCAC
>JANXTV010000345.1 GCA_025352185.1 Oligoflexia bacterium | reverse complement strand
CCCGTTTCGGGGGTCCTTTTTATTTTTAAAGTGGCGGAGAGAGTGAGATTCGGCCTTCGCCTTTTTGGCTCCTGCCAAAAAGACTCGGCATGGACATTTTCCTAATTCGTGCATCCTGCACGCCTTACCGCGCCCGACTCCTCCGGAGTCTGCCTCGGCCGGAAAATCTCGTTCGAATCTCAGCGTCCCCGAAATTAAAAAATCCGACGAACCCTGCGGGCTCTTCGGATTTTTTAATGGCGGAGAGAGTGAGATTCGAACTCACGTTACACGTTAATGTAAACACGCTTTCCAAGCGTGCGCCTTCAGCCACTCGGCCATCTCTCCGCAGACGTGTGCCCGAGTTTAATCATACCTCGCACCCCGAGATCAAGCGCTTACCTGACCGATAAAGAAGGTCGTTTTTCTCGAAGAAAAGATCACTTCCCACTTTCTGACACAGAGAGACACGGGGTCGCTCGGGGCGTTTCACCGCTTGAGTCCGGAAGCGCCGGTCGGATAAGGTCGAGGGATGAGTTTCTTTACCGCCCCACTCGTAGCCCTTACCGAAAAGGGACTCTTCTGCGAAGCGGGTGGTTTCTATATTGATCCGCACCGCGCGGTGGAAGTTGCGGTAATCACCCACGCGCATAGCGATCACGCGAGACGCGGAAGTCAGCGCTACCTCTGTGTCGACCAGGGTCTCGGGCTCCTGAAATCCCGCATCGGAAAGAACATCGTTGCGGAGGGATATCCCTATGGCACGCGGATTAAACTCGGGGAAGTCACCATTAGTTTCCACTCCGCCGGCCATATCCTCGGCAGTGCCCAAGTCCGAATTGAGCGGGGGAGCGAAGTTTGGGTCGCTTCGGGCGATTATAAACGTGATTTCGACCCGAGCTGCGATCCCTTCGAGCGGGTCGAGTGCGATACGTTGATCACCGAAGCAACTTTCGGAACTCCGAAATACGTTTGGGATAAATCCGCCCGCCACGGTGAGGCCATGGCAGAATGGTGGGAGTCGAGCGCGGCGACCGGAAAAAACTGTGTGCTCTTTGGATATTCGTTGGGGAAAGCGCAGCGCATTTTAGCCGAACTCTATCCGTACGCGAAGAAACCAGTCTTGATCCACGGTTCGATCGATGAACTGACCCAGTGCTACCGCGCCGATGGACGCAAGCTCGCGGAGACCAAACTCCTCGAAACCGCTATCGCGGAAGGTGAGAAGTCCCTGTTTGGACCCGAGCGGAAACTCGAAGGGGAATTTATACTGGCGCCGCCCTCGATCCTCGACCAGTCCTGGATATCCCGCCTCGGGAACTACGAAACTGCGTTTGCTTCGGGTTGGATGCAGGGCGGGAATACTTTCGGGCGCCAAGGTCGATATGACCGGGGCTTCGTGATATCCGATCACGCCGACTGGGAAGATTTAAATCGTACGATCCGTGAATCCGGCGCCCGTCGAGTCTTCGTCCAGCATCGAAACGGCACTCTGGTACGCCACCTTCGGAAACTCGGTATCGACGCGCACCCGGAAGAAACGCTGATCTCCGAAAATTATGCCCGTCTCGGCGGAGAGAGTCCGGGCCTTTTTGGGTAAGAAAAAATCGGGAAAAAACTCCGTCGCCGGCGTCGCTGAATCTCCGCCGAAGCTCGTTCGACTATCCATTCGAGATTTTGCGATGCCCGCTCCACGGACGGGAAGTATCGATTCGTATTCGGGTTACCGGAGTTCGACCCTCGAGGGGATCGAGATTCACCAAGCCGTACAGAAGAAACGCGCGGAAGAAGATCCAGAGTACGAAGCGGAAGTGAGCCTTTCGCATACGTTCGAACGCGGGGGTTACCAGTTTCAAGTCGAGGGAAGAATCGACGGATTATTCCGCAACGAGCATCCGCGCATCGAGGAAATTAAATCTACGTTTAATATTCGGGAGCTCCGAAAAGTGCTCGAGGAAGCGGATGCGAACCATCCCTACAGTCTCCAACTCCTAACCTACGGATTTTTCTACGGCCTCACCGAAAAGAAGACGCCTTCGCTGAGTTTCCACCTCGTATCGACTCGAAACCGAGAAGCCATAGATTTCCCCTTGAAATTCGACGTTGAAAAATATGAGGCATGGCTCGAACGTCGTCTCGATGAACTCGTGTTGGATGCCCAGAATGCGGAAAAGCGCACAGAGCGTCGGCAGAAGATCTCGGAGAAGTTCCCATTCCCCTTCGAAAAGCCACGCCGCGGGCAGATCGAACTGATCGCGATGATTGAAGCCGGGATGGCTGAAAATCAAAAAATGCTAGTCCAAGCACCCACCGGGCTCGGGAAGACGGTCGGCGTGCTCTATCCGGTTCTGAAAGAATCTCTGGCTCGGGGCCAGCGCGTCGTCTACCTCACACCCAAGAATAGCCAACATTCGGTCGCGGAGGACGCGGTCGAACGATTCCAGGACACGGGTTCGGCGCTAAAATCCCTGACGATTACCGCAAAAGGGAAAATGTGTTTTAAGGCGGAGCCACTCTGTAACCCGACTTACTGCGAATTCGCGCGTAATTATTACGATAAAGTTTCGGAGAACGGTCTCGTCGAAGCCCTCGCTAAGAAAAAGAAACTCTCCTCGCGCGTATTTAAGACGATGGGTGAGAAATACGAAGTTTGTCCCTACGAACTCCAACTGGAAACAGTAAATGAAGCGGACGTCGTGATCTGCGACTATAACTACGTCTTCTCACCGATGTCGATGCTGAGTCGTATTCCAAACGCCACCTTCGCCGTCGAAGGAAAACCGAATCTCGTGATCGATGAAGCCCATAACCTTCATTCCCGCGCGGCCGGATATTATTCCCCGTCACTTTCGAGTTTCGTACTCGACCGGATGCGCGACGACATCCGTGCCTTACCCCGTCGATTCGCGCTCGAGGCCGAGGAACTTCTGGATGAGTGCATCCAGGTTCTCATTAACTGCCGTCCCGATGGGCCTTCGAAGGCGGCCCCGATCGAACCGCCGATTACTCCGTTTCTCGACGTCGACGGAAAGCTACGGGGGTTTCTCTCGCGCTATCTCGAGTCCGACGTCGAGATAAAACCTAAGGATCCGGTTCTCCGGCTTTCGTTTTATTGGGGGGAATTCACCGGGATGCTCGAGGAAATTACGGGGCAGGGCAGGGAAGAGTTTTTCACTACCTTTCAGCCGGACCGCACGGGGGGTATCGTGAAGATTACATGCTGCGATGCCTCGGTGATGCTGAAACCCCGATACGAAGACTACCAGCAAACCGTCGGGTTCTCGGCGACTTTAAAGCCGTTCGATTATTATGCGCGCCTTTCGGGACTCGAATTGAAAGAAATAAAGACTGCGGAGTTTGAGTCTCCATTCGCGAAGTCGAAACGGAAGCTTCTCATTATTCCGCAAATTTCTACGAAATATTCCGACCGAGAGCGGAACTACGCGAAGATCGCGGAAACGATTTCTCGTATCGCGGCCCTTCGCCCGGGGAACCACCTCGCCTTTTTTCCGAGTTTCGATTTCCTCGAGAAAGTCGCGGCCCAGTTTACAGTTCCCCCAGGTTTTTCCTTGATCCAGCAAGAACGTTACATGAAGAATTCGGATACCGAAGCCGTGCTCGAGGGACTTAAGTCCCAGGCTTGGCCGACGCTTCTCTTCGCAGTGCAGGGCGGGGTCTTCTCCGAAGGCGTGGATTATCCGGGCGATATGGTCGTCGGCGCCTTTATCGTCGGTCCGCCACTTCCGCAGTTTGACCTCGAACGCGAGACGATGAAGAAATATTACGAAACCCACTACCGTGATGGATTTTCATACGCCTACGCCTATCCCGCGATGGCTAAGGCCGTTCAGGCCGCCGGCCGAGTGATTCGAACCGAAACGGACCGGGGAGTGATCGTACTCATGGATGGCCGATTTATCGAGCCAGGCTACTCGAAATCGATGCCTCGCGACTGGTTCCGAGAGAGTCCACTGGAACTGGTTTCGAAAAGTATATTAAAAGACGTCACTGAGTTTTGGGCTAGGACCAGCGAGGACGAATGACGACCGACTATGCGAAAGTGAATCCCCGAATTCGGCCGCTCGCGCTCGGCGTCGTTCGGAACGGTCAGGGAAAAGTTTTAGTCCACCGGGGATTTGATGCGAAAAAAGGTGAATCTTTTTTTCGTCCCCTGGGTGGCGGGATCGAATTTGGCGAAACGGCCATCGCCGCGCTCGAACGAGAGTTTCTGGAGGAACTTTCTCAGGAACTAAGTGATATTCGACAAATCGCGTTCTTCGAAAATATTTTCACTTTCGACGGTAAGCTCGGTCACGAGCTGGTCTTTATTTTCGAGGCGCGTTTTAAAGACCCGGATGCCGGTGCCCAAGACTCATTCGAGATTATCGAGGGTGGTAAGTCGATCGGAAAAGCGACTTGGATCGGTCCGGATGATCTCGGACCGGGAAAGCCGGCGATCTATCCGGCGGGGCTGTCCGAGATCCTGTTTTAGGAATCTGCCTGAGTGACCGAACGGATATCTCCGAGAACTTTTTCGAGTTCAAATTTTAACCGACAAAGATCCGAAATGGAGTTTTCGCTTTGGAAATTTCGGATCCGCTCTTCGAGCTCGGCCTTCCGACTCGGGATCGCGGTCATATCGTACG